>CAZTPK010000104.1:0-6651 GCA_964614765.1 uncultured Gammaproteobacteria bacterium | reverse complement strand
CGGCCCCTGGAGACTCCAATATTGGTCTTTGAGAATGTACGGCGCGGGTGCCGTGCGGGTCGCGTCGATCCTCCTTGGTCAGATGCGGCCCATACCGAACCGCCCTGCGCCGGTCATGCAGCGGGAGGAGCGCATGCAAAGAGGACTGTTGATGCTGCTGGGGTGGTTGATCGCGGTACCCGCCGCCCACGCCCAGCCGTGGCCGCCTGCCCTGAGCACGAAGCTCGCTGCGAGCCAGGTGCCACCCGAGGCCGTCGGGCTCTATGTCCAGGAGATCGGCGCGACGCAGCCCCTGTTGTCGTGGAACGAGGACCGCGCGATGAATCCGGCCTCGACCATGAAGCTCGTCACCACGCTCGCGGCGCTCGAACTGCTCGGCCCCGCCTACACCTGGCAGACGGAGGTTTATGCCGATGGACCGCTGCGCGACGGCGTGCTGGAGGGTGACCTGGTCATCAAGGGCGGCGGTGATCCGAAGCTCACGATCGAGAACTTCTGGCTGCTGCTGAAGGATCTCCGCGGCCGCGGTCTGCGCGAGATACGCGGCGATCTCGTCGTCGACCGCAGCCTCTTCGCCCTGGACGACACCGATCCCGGCCGCTTCGACAACCGGCCCACCCGCCCGTACAACGTGCCGCCGGATGCCTTGCTGCTGAACTTCAAGTCCGTGCGCCTGCAGTTCCTTCCCGATGAGTCCAGCGGCAAGGTCACGATCACCTCGATGCCGGATCTCCCTCAGATCAGGATCGTCAACCAGCTCGCCCTGGGCAAGGGGTCGTGCCAGTACTGGCCGGAGAACCCGCAGGCGGACGCGGAGAAGGCGCAGCTCGTCTTCCAGGGGAAGTTTCCCAAGGGCTGCGGCGAGAAGAGCAAGAACTTCAGCCTGCTCACGCCCAACGAATACCTGCAGGCGGTGTTCGAGCAGACGTGGGGAGAGCTGGGCGGGGCGTTCGCGGGCAAGGTGCGCGACGGGGCGCTGCCCGTCGACGCGCGCCTGTTGAGCACCTGGCAGTCGCCGCCCGTCTCCGAGGTCATCCGCGACATCAACAAGTGGAGCAACAACGTCATGGCGCGCCAGCTCTACCTGACCCTGGGTCTGAGCGCGGGCGCATCGCCCGCCACGACTGCAAGCGCCGACTTCGCGGTGCGCGGCTGGCTGCAGCAGGCGGGATTGGACATGCCGGAGCTCGTGCTGGAGAACGGCTCCGGGCTCTCGCGCGAGGAGCGCATCAGCGCCCGCAACCTCGCCCGCATCCTGGAGCGCGGCTGGAACAGTCCGTTGATGCCGGAGTATCTCGCCTCCCTGCCGATCCCTGCTGTGGACGGGACGCTGCGCCGCCGGTTGAAAGGCTCGGAGGCGGCCGGCAGGGCGCACATGAAAAGCGGCTACCTGGAGGGAGTGCGGGCCGTCGCCGGCTACCTGCAGGACTCCCGCGACCGCAGGCTCATCGTGGTCTGCATCGTCAACCACAAGAACGCGATCCGGGCGCAGCCGTTTCTCGACGCGGTGGTGGAGTGGGCCTGGTCGCAGGGCGACGAGGCCTGCTGCATGCGCTGAAGCGGGCGCCGTCATCACGCGCATGTCGCAGGACTATGCGCGCGCCGGTCTGGACAGGACGTGAAAGGGTCGCAAGGAACGCTTCGAGGTTCCACGAGGTGCGTACTCCGGAGGAATGCCATGGAAAACTTGAGCAAGTACCAGGAACTCGCAGTGACCTATGCGACCGACGTGGGCCTGAAGTTCGTCGCCGCGATCGTCTTCTGGGTGGTCGGCCGGTGGTTGATCGGATTGGTGGGGCGTCTGCTGCAGGGAACGCTGGAACGCGCGAAGGTCGATCCCACGCTGATGCGATACATCGGCAACTTCCTGACGGTTGTGCTGAATATCGTTCTCGTCGTCGCGATCCTGGGCTATTTCGGCGTACAGACGACCACCTTCGCCGCACTGGTCGCCGGCGCGGGCGTGGCGATCGGCGTGGCCTGGAGCGGCATGCTGTCGAACCTCGCCGCGGGTGTCTTCCTGGTCGTGCTGCGTCCGTTCAAGGTCGGGGACTTCGTCAACGCCGCCGGCATCACCGGCACGGTGAGGGAAATCGGCCTGTTCTCCACCACGATCAACACTCCCGACAACGTCCTGACCATCGTCGGCAACGGCAAGATCTTCGCCGAGACCATCCAGAACTTCAGCGCCAATCCCCATCGCCGCGTCGACCTCCTGTGCCAGTTGGCCGGCAACGCCGATCATGTCTTCGCCATGAAACTGCTGCGCGAGCAGGTCGCCGCCGTTCCGAATGTCGTGCCCTCGCCGCCGGTCGAGGTGGCGATCCTCGAGTTCAATCTGGTGGGACCGGTGCTGGCCGTGCGGCCGTACTGCCACAACGACCACTACTGGCAGGTCTATTTCGACGGCAATCGCGTGATCAAAGAGGCCCTCGCGAAAAGCGGCTTCCCTGCTCCCATGCCGGCGCAACTGGTGGTGGTGAATCAGCAGTGATCTCCCCTCGCCGCCTCCCACGGATGCAGAGGCAGGGGGTGGAGGACCGCGGCGGATTCCACACCCTCCCCTCTCTCCGCGCAGTCGAGCCTTTGAACCGGGGCGCGCCACCGGCATCCATCGCTCGCGCTGAACGGCAGAGACCGCCTGCATCGTGAAACCCGATCGGAGCGAAGCACAGGCGCACCGGTCGGACCTACCGGCCTTGCTCCCTGTCATTTCGCGACGGGTTGGACCCGAAGCGAGCGGGGGCGACGGTACGAAGGGTGCCTGCGCCATTGCGCCAGGCTAGAGTTTGTTGCCTGTCATGGCGACAACCAGCCAGACGATGGCCACCGGGATCAGCAAGGTCAGCAGCAGCGGTGACGCCATCGCGAATGCGATGACGCCAACGAGGATCAGGATCCCCAGCACGATGATCCCGACGCCGGTGAAGACAAGGACCAGCAGCGTCGCCGCGCAGAGCAGCGCGATCAACGCGATCAGCATCCCGCCCGCGCCGATTGCGCCCTTCAGCGGACCGGTGATCTCCTTCCCATTGACCACAATCGAGATGGCGTTGTTTTCGAAGAACACGCCCCACGCGGCCAGTGCGAGCATGAGTATTACCAGCGCCATGACCGTTCTCTTCGCCATGCGGACCTCCCCCGGGAGTGGGACGGCGGCTACATTGCCATCCGGTATATTGGAACGAGCAATCTGCAGCGGCTTACTGCTGGAGGCCGCCTGACGTACCGGTGATCCGAGCCTGCATGGCGGAGGCATCGCGCAATGCCGCGACACAGCATCGCGTCCCCGAAAGAGAGATCGGCGCCAGGGAGATGGTGACTGCCACCTCCTCGCCTGCGCTGGAAAGCGCGTGCAGGAAGGGGCGCGCGGTCATCGCCCGACGCCTGGGTTCCTGCCAGAACGCCGCCATCAGCCGTTCGTGCAGAGCGCGGGAGTGGCCGGGTACGAGCGTGCCGACCTGCTGACCGACGAGCGCGGACGGCTCGTAGCCGAGCAGGTCTCTCACTGCCAGGTTGGCGAACATGATCCGCCCGCCCTCATCGACGAGCAGGATCGCGTCCGGGAGCGCATCCAGCAGCGGAGCGATGACCTTGGCGAAGACGGGCTGCACGCGATCTCCCCGCCGGGCCGGCCGCCCGGCGATGCAGATGAAGAATGGATTGAAGATCGGTCGCGGATTCCGACATTGATGCAAATCAACAAACGGTCCCGACGAGGCGCCGCGACGGGTCACTGCCTGCATCTGTGCCCGGCTGAAGACGGAGGGCGGCCCGTGCTGGAAGGTTGCGCCCGCAAAGGCGGCATACGGGATGCCGATGCCGTGCGGCTGGTTCCCCCGTCCACCAGGCCGTCCTGGCCTGACGTGCATCACGGCATCTTGCTGATGATCTGCTTCATCTGATCCTGGGTGAAGGCGCGCAGGGTCTGCGACCGGACATTACCCAGGGACCCCGCAGCCAGCAGTGCCGTCGTGGCGGCCTCGTCGCTTCCCTCCACGATGATGACCATGTCGTAGTGCCCGACTGTGTAATAGGCACCCTTGACCGACACGCCCAGTTTTTCGGCCAACGCCCGGAACGCATTCAGGCGCTCCGGCGAGTCCTTGACGTTCCGGATCCCCTGATCGGTGAAGTTTACGAGGCTGATGAACGTTGCCATCGATTTCTCCTGAGAATGTCAGTGCGGCGTGCATTCTCGTTGGGTTGGGCGCATTCGAGTCGGAGTCTTGAGAAGCGCCGGGCATGGCGGCCCGTGCAGGCGTTGCCACACGACATCAAGTGTAGGCGGCAGGACCGCTTTCCGCGAGGATCGGCGGACCACCGCAGAATTGCCTGGCGTTGCCCAGCCCGTCGCTCGGTTGCCGCCGGTTAAAGGGCGGCCTATGCCGTCGCCACCGCGCCTGGATTCACTTGCGACTGCGCCACCAGCCGTACACCGGCAGGCCGGTGAGGATCACCAGCAGGCCGAGGATCGCGTTCAGCCGGGTCTTCTCCGACCAGAGCAGGGCAAGGCAGATGCCGATCGCGAAGACGATGTACAGCGCGGTGAGCCACGGGTACCCCCATGCGCGCACGGGGCGCTCGGCGTCGGGGCGCTTGCGGCGCAGGACGAAGATCGCAGCCATGGTGAGGATGTAGAACACCATCACGCCGAAGACGATGTAGTCGAGCAGGTTGCTGTAGAGATTGCTGTAGGTCTGGGTCGTGCTGTCGTAGGTGCGCGGCAGGGTGAGCACGATGATCCACAGCCCCTGCAGCACGAGCGCGACGCCGGGCACGTGCCTGCGGTTCAGCGTGCCGACCGGCTTGAAAAACAGTCCGTCCTTGGCGATCGAGTAATACACGCGCGCGCCGGCCAGGATGATGCCGTTCATGCAGCCGAAGGTGGAGACCATGATGCCGATGGCCATCAGGATCTCCGCGTACTGGCCGAGCACCACCTTCGCCGAGGCCACGCCGACGCGATCCTGCGGCGCGTTCTGGATCGCCTCCAGCGGCAGCGTGAACAGGTAGGCGACGTTGGCGAGCAGGTACAGGCCCGTGGTCAGCAGGACGCCGAGCGCCATGCTGAGCGGCAGGTTGCGCCGCGGGTTCTTCATCTCGTCGCCGGCGAAGCCGACGTTGTTCCACGCCTCGGAGGCGAACAGCGCCCCGACCATCGCGGTGCCGATGATGGGCAGGAACGCGAGGGCGCCAATCGGCTCGCCGTTGGCGCGCGGCGTCCAGAAATCCTCGGCGTGGATGGCGGCAGCCGGATCGCGGCCGAAGTACGCGAGCCCCAGGCCAATCAGCGCCAGCAGTGCGCCGATCTTGGTCAGCGTGAAGATGTCCTGGATGAGCTTGCCGGTGTACAGGCCGCGCAGGTTCAGCCAGGTGAGCAGCACGGTGGCGAGGATGCCGGTCATCTGCTGCGTGGACAGCGACAGCGAGAGGCTGCCCACGCCGGGCACCGGCAACAGGCCGAGGTCGAAGATCAGATTGGTGGGCGAGATCGCCGGCCACAGCACGCCGGCAAAGCGCGCGAAGCCGATCGACACCGCAGCGATCGTGCCGGTCTGCACGATGAGAAACAGCACCCAGCCGTAGAGGAAGGCCCACATCGGTCCGAAGGCCTCGCGCAGGTAGATGTACTGGCCGCCTGCATGCGGGTACATCGCGGCGAGCTCGCCGTAGCTCACCGCGGCCACCAGCGTGAACAGGCCGGTGATGACCCAGATCATCAGCAGCCAGCCGGGGGAACCGACCTGGCGGGCGATGTCGGCGGAGACGATGAAGATGCCCGAGCCGATCATGTTGCCGGCCACCAGCATGGTGCCGTCGAGCAGTCCCAGGCCGCGGACGAAGCCCGTCTCCCTGTCGACGCCGCGGTTGGATTCCTGCGTGCTGTCCCCTGCCGATGTCTCGCGCATCGCCATCCTCCGGACTTTTCCGTTCATCTTACACCCGGCGCGCACGGGCGGCTCGACTGTATGGCGAGCTGGCGAGGTCGCGGCGCGGGCCGATCCGGCACAGTCCCGGGCGCGATCGGGCGGCGCCGCGCAGCGTCCCGAATACACGAAACCCCGCCGAGGCGGGGTTTGCTTGTCGATGGCGGATGCGGCTCGCGCCGCTATGCAGGCGGCTGCAGGCGGCCGACGCCTCCCGATCCCTTGTTAATTCCAGCGACCCCAGATGCCGCCCGCGCTCAGGCGCCCGGCTCCCAGCATCGCCACGGCGAGCGCGCCGAACAGGAACATGCCCTGCAGCTCGAGCGCCCAGCCTCCGGTATTGGAGAGCGTCAGGAGCTCGGGCATGTGCACCAGGGCGATGGCCACCACCATGTTGATCGCGATGATGAGCGCGGCCGGGCGCGTCCAAAGTCCGATGATCACCAGCAGCGGCGCCAGCACCTCGCCGACGTAGACGAGGTAGCCCAACTGCGACGGCAGTCCGTTCCTCGTCAGCAGCTCCATGATGAAGGCCGGCCCGCCCATCACCTTCGCGATGCCGTGCATGAGGATCAGCAGGCCCAGGACGACGCGCAGCACCAGCTTGCCCCAGTCCTCCACGTCAGCCCCCGCCGTCTGCAGTCCACCCATCGTCTTTGCCATCGAAGCTCCTCCCCGCTCTGACGTACCTCTGAAACACGATTATCAGGAATGATAAACC
>CAZTPK010000103.1:0-6671 GCA_964614765.1 uncultured Gammaproteobacteria bacterium | reverse complement strand
CTTCAGTTGCGTGAGGATGCGCTCGGAATCGACCAGCGCCTTCGGGCAGCCGAGGCTCACGAAACCGACGCGCGGCGCGGCGACGGTCCCGGCACGGACGCCCCTCCTGGGAATCGATCTTGCGGCGGTCGTGGCCTTGCGACGCGACATGGGAACTCGACAGCGGAACGGACGGGGGCGGCGATTATACCCCCTATGGTCAGCAACGAAAGTGGCTGCGCCGATGAACAGGCCCTCGCGCCCGGCAGGGGGCGAGGGCCTGACACTAACTGGAAACGCCGGGGGCGCTCCTGCGGGCTAGGCGCGCGCGACCTCGACGAGGTTGTCGAAGAAGGTCGGGCAGTGGCCCATGCCGCCGAAGACCGCCGGGGCCACGCTGTTGACGGTGCCGACCGGATTCAGCGTGCGCCAGTAGCCCAGGGTCGCCACCACGATCCCGGGGTTCACGTCGTCGGTGATCTGGGCGTCGCCCAGAAACTGGCCATTGTCGTTGTAGACGCGGATCTTGTCGCCGTTCTCGATGCCGCGCGCGCGCGCGTCCGCGCCGTTGATGAGCACGAACTGCTCGCCCTGGCCATGGATCTTCTTCGCCTCGTTCGCATAGCAGGAATTGAGGAAGCCGTGACTCTTCGGCGCGACGATGTTGAGCGGGTACCTTCTCGCCCGTTCCGGATTCGTCTCCGGACGGTTCCTCGCGGGGATGAAATTCGGTACCGGGTCGATCGGCTCGCCGCCCTGGAACCCGTCGTACATCTGCCGGAACACCGTGGCGACGAAATTGCCGTTCTTGGCGAGGCTGGAATGAATCTCCACCTTCCCCGAGGGTGTGGGGAAGTTGCCCTCCTTGTGCGGGCAGCGATTATCCGGCGTGCCCACGTTCAGGCGCGCGTAGCCCTGCCTGAGGAAGGTCTCCATGGTGATGCCCTTCATCGCCGGCGCCTCCCAGTTTACGTGGTGCTCGATCATCTCCCGGTCGGTGCGGGTGAACTGGGGATCCTCCCCGAAGCCCATGGTCCGCGCGAGCCGGCGAAAGATCTCGGCGTTCGGCAGCGACTCGCCTGCCGGCTCGATCGCCTTCTGGTTGTAGGTGAGGTAGAAGTGTCCCCACGACCAGACCATGTCCTCGGCCTCGGCGGCGAGCGACGCCGGCAGGATGATGTCCGCGTAGGAGGCCGTGTCGCTCATGAACTGATCGGCGACCACGGTGAAGAGGTCCTCACGCCGCAGGCCGGCGAGTATCTTGTCGGTCTCCGGCGCCTGCGTCACCGGGTTGGTGTTGTAGACGAACAGCGACTTGATGGGCGTCTTCAGCGGCAGCTCGCCGACGAGCGCGCGGCCGGTCTGCAGGATGTTGACGACCTGCGTGCCTTCCGGGATCCAGTCCGGGCGGCAGACGCGATCCCAATGGATGGGGAATTCCCACACCGGCATCTCCAGGGTGCCGCCACCGACGTGGCGCCAGGCGCCGATCAACGCCGGCAGGATCGCGGCCAGACGTATCGTGTCGGCGCCGCCTGCGCTGCGCTCCAGCCCCACGCCGACGCGGATCGCCGCCGGCTTCACCGTGGCGTATTCGCGCGCGAGCCTGCGGATGTCCGCGGCGCTGACGCCCGTGATCGACTCGGCCCATTCCGGCGTGCACTTCAGCGCCCGCTCCTTCAGTTCCTCGAAGCCGACCGTGTACTTCTCGATGTAATCGCGGTCGAGCAGGTTCTCGTCGACGAGCACGTTGATCCAGGCCATCGCCAGGGCGCCGTCCGTGCCCGGCTTCGGGGAGATGTGCCAGTCTGCCTTCTTGGCCGTGAGCGACTTGTAGGCGTCGATGACGACCACCTTGGCGCCCTGTTCCTGCGCGCGGCGGATGAACGGCCAGTGATGCAGGTTGGTCGACAGCGTGTTGCAGCCCCAGATGACGATGTACTTCGCGTGCACGAAGCTCTCCGGATCGACGCCGCCGGTCGGACCGACCGTGATAAGCCACGCCGTGGAAGAGCCGGAGGCGCAGAAGGTCTTCTCGCACACCGTCGCTCCGAGGCGATTGAAGAACGCGTCGCCGGCGGTGATGCCGTGCACCAGCCCCTGGTTGCCGAGGTAGGACAGCGGCAGGATCGCCTGCGAACCGTGCTTGGCGATAATCTCGTCCCAACGTTGCTTGATCTCCGCCAGCGCCGACTCCCAGGTGATGCGCACGTACTGGCGGCTGCCCTTCGGTCCGTTGCGCTTCAGCGGGAACAGCACGCGGTCGGCGTTGTAGTGGCGTTCGTCGTAGTCCTTGAGCTTCACGCACAGGCCGCCGTTGGTCATCGGGTGGTCGGGGTTTCCCTTGACGCTGACGAGGCGGCCGTCCTCCACCGTGTAGACGAAGGAGCACGTATCGGGGCAGTCGTGCGGGCAGGCACCGTGATATGTCTTCACTTGCGCGGACATGGACATGACCTCCAGCTCTTGCTTGTAGTAGTTTTGTACTGCCTCTGACCGCCGAGTCTCCTCCTGGTCCCCGGAGGTGTCAATCAGGCAATGCCGATGGGCCTCCAGGCCCGATCCTCGAGGCCGGGAAGCTTCAGTGCTGCCTCGTCCGCCGCTGAAGCCGCTCCCACAGGGTGCTGCAAACCTCCGGGCACCCTTGCGGAAGGGCCGTCGGGTCCGGACCTCGCTCAGGCGGCGCCGGAACCATCCTCGGCGATGAACTCCATCGCCACGGAATTCAGGCAGTAGCGCAGCCCCGATGGCGGCGGTCCGTCGGGAAAGACGTGACCGAGATGGCCATCGCAGCGTTTGCAGCGGATCTCGGTGCGGACCATGCCCAGACTGTCGTCGCGCAGGTAGACGATGTGATCCTTGTCGAACGGTTCGCAGAAGCTTGGCCAGCCGGTGCCGGAATCGAATTTCGCGCGTGAATGGAACAGCGGCAGACCGCACAGCCGGCAAACGTAGACCCCTGTCTTGTCGTTGTGCAGCAGACCGCCGCAGAAGGGATGCTCCGTGCCGCGATGGAGAAGAATGCGACGCTCCTCCTCGCCAAGTCGGCTGGCCAGGCGATCGCGCTCCTCCTCGCTCAAGGGCGCCACGCTGTAACCGGAGGCGGACACTGCCACGGCACTTTCAGATTGTCGCATCTCTGTCTCCCGATTCGGCTGCTACGTGCGTCCCGGCGGACGCGGTGAGGCCCGCGTTCCGCCCCTCAGCATCTCGGAGTAATACTTGCGCAGCTTTTCGACTTTCGGCAGCGCCACTGCCGCGATGTACGGCTGCCCGGGGTTCAGTCGCGCGTAGTCCTGGTGGTAATCCTCGGCCCGATAGAACGCGGTGAGCGGTTCCAGTCGCGTGACGATCGGCGCATTGAACACGCCGGCGGCCTCGAGCTGTCGTATGTACGCCTGAGCGACGCGCCGCTCGCCCTCGTCGGCAAAAAAGATCGCCGAGCGGTACTGGCGGCCGCGATCATTGCCCTGCCGGTTCAACTGAGTCGGATCGTGAGCGACAGAAAAGAACACCTTCAACAGGCGGCCGTAGCTGATGCGCCGCGGGTCGTAGGTGATATCCACGACCTCGGCGTGATCGGTCGTGCCGCTGCACACCGAGTGATAGTCGGCCGTTGCCGCATCGCCGCCCGCATACCCGGAGACCACGTCCAGCACGCCATCCAGCTCGCGAAACACCGCCTCCACGCACCAGAAGCAGCCCGCGGCCAGCACCGCCCGCGCGGACGACTCCCGGCTGTCCGCCTGGAGATCCTCCACCGGGTCGGGAAAGCGATCGGGTGAGACCGTCAGGCTCGCACCGCGCACGTCGCATAACATGGTGTGTCCTCCTCGTCGTGACTCCGCTTCGATGGAAGCCACCCCTGCGAGGTTACATGAACGCAGCGCAGCAATCCGAGGACTTCGTCGAGTCTGATGTCGCACAGCCGCAAGGGACTCGATCGGCAGCGTCGATGGGCCCGTCCGTGGCCCTGGCGGGGGATACAACTGCCCTGGCCGCGGTCGGAATCCCGATGACCTCCCTCAATCGTCGACGCTTCCTCGCGCTGGCCGCCGCGGCCGTGGGCTCCGGACTCGCCCCGCGATGGGTCGGCGCGCAATCACCGGTGCAGATCCATCGGCCGATCCCAACTAGCGGGGAGCGCTTGCCGGTCGTCGGGTTGGGCAGCTGGATCACCTTCAACGTCGGCGACGATCGGGCAAAGCGCGCGCAGCGTCGCGAGGTACTGCAGGCGTTCTTCGAGCAGGGGGGCCGGCTCATCGATTCCTCTCCCATGTACGGCAGTGCGCAGGAGGTCATCGGCGCCCTACTGCCGCAGGTGCGCGGGCGCGAGGCGCTGTTCGCGGCGACCAAGGTCTGGATCGTCGGGCAGGAGGTGGGGGTCCGGCAGATGCAGGAGTCCGCGGGGCTGTGGGGCGTGGATCGCTTCGATCTCATGCAGATCCACAACCTGCTCGACTGGGAGACGCACGTGGAGACGCTGAAGGCGTGGCGGGCCGAGGGGCGCGTGCGCTACATCGGTATCACCACCTCCCACGGCCGCCGCCACGAGGAGATGGAGCGCGCGATGCAACGTGAGCCGTTCGACTTCGTCCAGTTCACCTACAACATCGTCGATCGCGAGGCCGAGCAACGCCTCCTTCCGCTCGCGCGGGAGCGCGGGATGGCCGTGATCGTGAACCGCCCCTTCCGGCGCGGGGCGCTGTTCGACCGTGTGCGGGGCCGGCCGCTGCCGCCGTGGGCGGCCGGGCTCGGCTGCCGGAACTGGGCGCAGTTCTTCCTGAAGTTCATCGTCTCGCATCCCGCGGTGACCTGCGCCATACCAGCGACCTCGCGCGTGGATCATCTGCTGGAAAACATGGGCGCGATCCGCGGGCACCTGCCGGAGGAGGCCGACCGCCGCCGCATGAGCGAGTGGTTCGCCGCGCTGTGAGACTCCGCGTGAGTTCGGCGCGGCCCGTCCGCCACCCGTCCGCGCTGCGAACGCGGACGCGCGGGCCGCATGCCGCCGGTCAGCGCACCGGGCGAACGATCAGGGGATTGGCGCCGCAGTTCGAGCGGACGTCACTGCCGCAGCGCCGCGCCTTCAACCCGCGATCCAGGCAGACGCGGACCTCGGCCAGATACTGCCCGTCGCAACGCAGTGCGATCATGTCCCCGCGCAGGTCGGTGTTGGCAGCGAGAAACTCGTCGCGGACGGCGGCCGCGCTGGTGCGCACCTTCACGCGGTCGGGCCGAAACGTATCCGGTATGGCGATCGACGCACGGGCCTCGCGCACCTGCCCGAAGTAGGCGCCTTCATCCAGGCCGCTGCACAGACCGTGCTTCCTCCATTGATGGCGTATCAGCCCATCGCTGGGCATGAGCTCGCGCATGGCTGCGACAGTGGCGTCGCTGACATGCCTGTCACCGCCGCAGTTCTCGGGCGAGCCGCGCTCGTACTGAGGCCAGAGTCCATGCACGACGAACGCGTAGCGGCGGCCGCCGCCGCATTGCTGCGGGTCGTCGCGGCCGTCGGTGGCGCAGTGCTGGGGCGACCACGCGAGGCTCAGGACGTAATAGTCGAAGTCCCGTCCGCCGGCCGTCGCTGCCCTCGCCGCCTCCGGCCGCGCCGACGGATCGCTGTCGAAATTCAGGTAGCCGCCGCGCTGCAGCCATGCCAGCACGACGGCGACCAGCACCGCTGCCGCGGTGCTCTTCCATCCACCCGCGCGTCTGCGTCTGTGCACGCCCGCCTCCCCTCCGTCGTGATCGAGGGCGGGATGCTAGTTGAATCAGCGGCCGGCCGTCACCTCGTACGCGCGCGAATGACCGAGACCGGCGCGCGAGCCCCGGCGGACCGACGACGCTCACGCCCGGGTCTGACCGGCCGCGAACATCTGATAGCCGCCGCGGCCGCGGCTCTTGGCACGGAACATGGCGGTGTCGGCATGGCGCAACAGGGCGTCGCCATCGGCGCCATCGTTGGGAAACACGCTGACGCCGATACTGCAGGAGGCCGACCAGCGGCGACCGCGGGTGGTGTAGGGCATACTCAGCGTCCGCTGCAGCTTCTTCGCGACCACGGCTGCATCCTCGGCGCCGCGCAGGCCTTGGACGAGAACGGCGAACTCATCGCCGCCCAGCCGCGCCACGGTATCGCCGCCGCGCACCGAGGCGAGCAGGCGCTTGCCCGTCTCCACCAGCACGGCGTCGCCGGCCTCCCGGCCGCACGCCTGATTCAACCCGCGGAAGTCGTCGATGTCGATGTAGAGGAAGGCGAGCTTCTCGGCGTAACGGCTGGCATGCGCGATTCCGCGCATCATGCTCTCCTGGAGGGCCGCGCGGTTCTGAAGCCCGGTGAGCGCGTCACGCGTCGGCGCCCGCGCCGCCATCACGCTCATCGCCTCGCTCTGCTGCCGGGCGCGCTGTAGCTCCAGACCGTCGGCGATCTGCCGCGCCAGTGCCATCATGGCCGCGCGCTGCCCGGCGGAGAGGATTCGCGGCTCGGCATCGAGCACCGTCAGCACTCCCGCGGCAGTGCCGTCGGAGAGAACAACGGGGGCGGCGCCGAAGAACCGCATCGGTCCCTGCCCGCATGCGAGCAGGCCGGCGTGCGCTTCCCGATCACGTTCGACATCGTCGATCACCAGCAGCCCGTGTCCCGCGAGCGCCTCCCCGCACAGCGACGCGTACAGCAGCGACTCCTC
>CAZTPK010000102.1:0-6679 GCA_964614765.1 uncultured Gammaproteobacteria bacterium | reverse complement strand
GCGCGATGCGCAGAACCGACAGCTCGCCCTCCAGCTCCGGCAGCGCGGCGATCATCGAGGCGGCGCGCGCCGGCACCTTCCACTCGCGCAGCTGCGCGGCGAGATCCGACATGGCCTTGCGCTGCAGGAGCGCGAACAGGGCGCTCTCCTGCGATTCTTCCAGGCGCGCGAGCCGGGTCAGGCCGCGGAAGATGCCCATGTGGCCGAGATCCAGGTACACGGGAGCGATGCCGCTGCACGCCAGCGTCGCCAGCATCAGGCGGATGACCTCGACGTCGCTCTCCACGCCGGCGTGCCCATACAGCTCGGCGCCCACCTGCAGCGGGCAGCGCGCACCGTCCAGGCGCGAGGCGCGCGCGTGCAGCACGGTGCCGAGGTAGCACAGCCGCGTCGGCACGTTGCGCTTCAGGCGGTGAGCCTCGATGCGCGCCACCTGCGGGGTCATGTCCGCGCGCACCCCCATCATGCGGACGGTCATCTGGTCGATGAGCTTGAAGGTCTGCAGGTCGAGGTCGTGGCTCATGCCCGTCAGCAGCGACTCGAGGTACTCGATGAGCGGCGGCATGACGAGCTCGTAGCCCCAGCCGCGGAACAGATCGAGCACGCGGCGGCGCAGGGCCTCGAGCTCCGCGGCCTGCGGCGGCAGCACCTCCTCGATGCCGTCCGGCAGCAGCCAGTGTTCACGCAGGGTCATGGCCCGGCCACTCAGTGAAAGAGATAAAGGAAGATCAGCCCGAGGAGCATCGAGGCGAGTCCGACGTAACGCAGCGTGCGCTCGTCCAGCCGCGAGGCCTGCTCGAATACCCGCCGCATCGCTGCCGGGCTAAGGAACGGCCCGATGCCTTCAAGCACGAGCATCAGACCGAACGCCGCCGCGAGGTCCTGCCACACCTTACCCTCCCCGGCGCTGCATGCGTCACGGTGTCGGCGGCACCGACGAGGGGGACGGGCTCTTGAAGTAACGGAAGAACTCCGAATCCGGCTGCAGCACGAGGATGTCCTCCTTGCTCTTGAAGCCGGCACGGTAGGCGCTCAGGCTGCGGTAAAAACTGTAGAACTCCTGGTCGGCGCCGTAGGCGGAGGCGTAGATCTCGGCCGCGCGCGCATCGCCCTCGCCGCGCAGGGTCTCGGCGTCGCGATAGGCCTGCGCAAGGATCACCGTGCGTTCCTTGTCGGCCCCGGCCCGGATCTTCTCGGCGGCCTCGCCGCCGCGTGAGCGCAGATCGCGCGCCACGCGCCCCCGCTCCGCCCGCATCCGGTTGTAGACCGACATGCTGACCTCCGGCGGCAGGTCGATACGCTTGATGCGCACGTCGACGACCTTCGCGCCTATGTCCTGTCCGCCCTTGCTGGCGGCCTCGGTCACCAGGCCCATGACCACGCCCCGCTCGCCGGAGATCACCTCGTCGACCGTGCGCTTCGCGAACTCCTCCTTCAGCTTGGAGTTGATCGTCTGCGACAGCAGCGCCGCCGCGTACTCCTCACGGCCCTGGGTGGCGCGGAAATAGTCCTCGACGTCGTCGATCCGCCAGCGCACGTAGGAGTCGACGATCACCGCCTTCTTCTCCTTGGTGGTGAAGCGCTGGGCCTCGGCATCGAGGCTCAGCAGCCGCTTGTCGAATTTCCTGACCTGCATGACCACCGGCAGCTTGAAGTGCAGCCCCGGCTGGTAGTCGGAGCGGTAGATCTTGCCGAAATTGAGCACGATGGCCCGCTCCGTCTCCGAGACGACGAAGGTCGAGGACCAGATCGCGACGATCGCGATCACCAGCGCAATGAAAAGACGTGGCATGAGCATGTTCAGCGTGTCTCCCGCACGCGCTCGGCGGCGCGATCGCGATCTTCGATCGACGCCCTTACCGAGGCGTCTTCCGCCAGATCGGTGGCCAGGTCCTCCGGCGTGCGCACTGCGGGCGCGACGGCGGCGCCCTGCGCCGCTCGCGGCGGCAGCAGGCGGTCGAGCGGCAGGTAGAGCATCTGGTTGGCCGAATCACTGTCCACGACCACCTTCGAGCTGTTGTTCAGTACCGACTCCATCGTCTCGATATACAGCCGCTCGCGGGTCACCTCCGGTGTCTTGCGGTATTGCGCGAGCAGCTCCCGGAACCGGTTGGCCTCGCCCTCGGCCCGCGCGATCACCTGTTGCTTGTAGGCCTCGGCCTCGGCGCGCTGGCGCGCGGCGGCGCCGCCGGCCTTCGGCAGGATCTCGTTCTTGTAGGCCTCGGCCTCGTTCACCAGCCGCTCGTAGTCCTGGTCGGCCTTGATGGCGTCGTCGAAGGCGTCCTTGACCTCGGCCGGCGGATTGGCGTCCTTGCTGTTGACCTGGTTGACGATGATGCCGGTGCCGTGCGCGTCCAATATCTGCTGCAGGCTTTCCTTGGTGGCCTGCGCGATCTGCTGGCGTCCCTCGGTCAGGGTGAAATCGATGGTGTTGGCTCCCACTGTCTCGCGCAGCGCCGCCTCGGTGGCCTGGCGCAGCATCTCATCGGGCGCCTTGACGTTGAACAGGTAGTGCGCCGCGTTCTTGATGCGATACTGCACCTCGAGGTCGACCACCGCGATGTTGCCGTCCTTGGTGAACATCGATCCCTTTACCTGCTGCGAACGGACCAGGTCGATGTTCACCTTCTGGACGCGCTCGATCGGACGCGGCAGGCGTATCCGCCATCCCGGGTCCAGGGTATCGACGTGCTTGCCGAAGCGGGTGACGACGCCGCGCTCGCCGGGCTGGATGGCGTAGAACATCTGGCTGAAAATGAGGATGCCGCCGAAGAGGGCGACGATGGGCAGGTAGGCCGTCGGGATCGGCTGACCGCCGCCGTCCCCACCGCCGCCGCCGTTGCGGGGGCCCCTGCCGCCCCCGAACAGGCCGCGCAGACGCTCGCGGATCCTGCCGATGACCTCATCGAGCTCCGGCGGGCCGTCCTGGCGACGTCCCCCGCCCCACGGATCGCGCGGCTCGCGGTCGCGTCCGCCGCCGGGTTCGTCCCACGCCATGGGCGTGCCGCCCGTCTTCTCTTCGTTCATTGTCGCTGCCGCGCCTTCAGGTCGCTGCTCCCGCCCGATACCCCGTCGCGGTCGCTGTTGAATTCTCTAAGTGTTTGCACTTCAAGGAGTTGTACAACCGCATCGCGCAAGAATGCGATTGTACGGGGAGGTCTGCCCGACCTGCAACCAACCGTGCTCAGGCCTCCTGCAGTTCGGCCCGCTGCTCGGCAGCAGGTTCCGGCGCGCGCGGCAGGCCGGCCTCGGCGCAGAGGTGCCGCAGGTACTCGGGCTCCATGTGCACGGTGACGATCCAGCCGCCGCCATCCTCGGCGTGCCGCTCGCCGGTCACCACACCCATGGCGTGGAGGCGGGCACGCAGCCTTGCCGCGTTCGGCGGCACCTCCAGGCTGACCGGCCGTGTGCCGCGGCGCATTCGCTCTGCCACGGCCTGAAGCAACAGATCGATGCCCTGCCCTGTCCGCGCCGACAGCCAGACGCGCTGCGGCGCTCCCTCATCGTTGCGGTCGATGCGCGGCTCCACGCCCCCGAGCCGGTCGATCTGGTTCATCACCACGAGGCTGGGAAGGGTATCGGCGCCGATCGCCCGCAAGACCTCGGTCACGTCCGCGGCGCGTTCCTCGCGCCGCGGGTCCGCCGCGTCGACGACCACGAGGAGCAGATCGGACTGCGCGGCCTCCTCGAGCGTGGCGCGAAAGGCGGCCACCAGCTCGTGGGGCAGGTCGCGAATGAAGCCGACGGTGTCGCTCAGAACCACGTGGCCGCTGCCCGGCAGGTCGAGCCTGCGCAGGGTCGGGTCCAGGGTCGCGAACAACTGATCGGCCACATAGGTGCCCGCACCGGTCAGCGTGTTGAACAGCGTGGATTTGCCGGCGTTCGTATAGCCGACCAGGGAGACGGTGGGCATGTCAGCGCGGGCGCGCGCCCGACGACGCTCGTGCCGCTGCCGTCGCACCCGCTCGAGGCGCTCCTCGATCTGACGCATGCGGCGCTCCACCAGCCGGCGGTCGATCTCCAGCTGGGTCTCACCGGGACCACCGCGCACGCCGATGCCTCCTTTCTGCCGCTCCAGGTGGGTCCAGCCGCGCACCAGGCGCGTGGCCATGTGCCGGCACTGCGCGAGTTCCACCTGCAGCTTGCCCTCGTAGGTGTGCGCGCGCTGGGCGAAGATGTCGAGGATGACGCCGGTGCGGTCGGTGACGCGGCAGCGCAGTTCCCTTTCGAGATTGCGCTCCTGCGCCGGCGTGAGTCCGTGATTGAAGAGGACCACCTCGGCGACCAGTGATTCGACGGCGGCCTTCAGCTCCTGAAGCTTGCCGCTGCCGATGAAATGCGCCGGGTCCGGCGCGTGGCGCGAGCCGGTGAGCGTGCCCACCACCTCGGCGCCCGCGGAGCCGGCCAGCTCCACGAACTCCCGCAGCGACTCCTCGATGGGAGCACCGCGCAGGCTGATATTCACCAGGATTGCGCGCCGCCCCTGGGAGGGACGCTCAAACAGCGACGTGGCCAGGGCCCGCTCCCGTAGGCTTCAGGTCCTGCCGCGCCCGGAGGCGGGAAGACCGCACCTTACTCCCCTGCACTCGCCGCATCCTCGTCCGTACGCGGCAGCTTCACGTTGCGCGCCGGGACGACCGTGGAAACCGCGTGCTTGTAGACCATCTGGCTGACTGAATTCTTCAAAAGGATGACGAATTGATCGAAGGATTCGATCTGCCCCTGCAACTTGATGCCGTTGACGAGGTAGATCGACACCGGGACGTGTTCCTTGCGCAGGGCGTTCAGGAACGGCTCCTGCAGTGACTGTCCTTTACTCATTGTTGTTCTCCTTCTTTTGTTGCGCTTCTAGTTTTCGATTGCATCCAGCTTGTGCATTGTTTGCGCACGAGGATTTGCCACCGCCGCGCGGCCCGCCTCCCTGGCGGCAAGCCAGCGTCATCCGGCCCCTTTTACCTCCGCTTGGCCGGGAACAGGTCCGGGTTCGACAGTACGTCCTTCCGTACAAATTATAACCGTTTAATCTTGACATGCCGATGAAGAATATGTTCCACGTTTCGCATCAATTCATCGGCATGATCGGCCCTGCCGGCATCCAGCCACCTTGCGCCGGGCTCCGCCCGCAGCCAGGTCAGCTGACGCTTGGCGAGCCGGCGCGTGGCGGTGACGGCGGCGCGGGTCATGCCGGCCCTGTCGCACCGGCCATCCAGGTGCGCCCATGCCTGCCGGTAGCCCACCACACGCATCGCCGGCAGGTCCGGGTCCAGGTCACCGCGCCCGTGCAGTCTGCGGACCTCCTCCAGGAACCCCTCCGACAGCATCTGGTGAAAACGCGCCTCCACGCGGCGCCGCAACTCCTCGCGGTCGGCCGGACACATCACGAACTTCCACACGCGGTAAGGCAGGTCGCTGCCGTGGACAGCCCACCACTCGGTGAGGCTGCGGCCGGTGAGGGCATGCACTTCCAGTGCCCGCTGGATCCGTTGCGGGTCGTTGGGGTGTATGCGGGCGGCGGCCTGCGGGTCTATCGCCGCCAGGCGCCGGTGCAGGGCTGCCCAGCCGAGCCGATCGGCCTCGGCCTGCAGGGCGGAGCGGGTGGCGGCATTCGCCGGCGGCAAGGGGGCCAGTCCGCGCTCCATAGCGCGGAAGTACAGTCCGGTGCCGCCCACCAGCAGCGGCACGCGGCCGGCACCGTGGATGGCCTCGATGGCAGCCAATGCATCGGTGCGAAACTCGCCGGCCGAATAGCTCTCCCTCGCATCGCGGATGTCGATCAGGCGATGGGGCGCGCGCCTCAGCACCTCCGGCGTCGGCTTGGCCGTTCCGATGTCCATGCCGCGATAGACCATGGCGGAGTCCACGCTGACGATCTCCAGCGGCAGACGCTGCACGAGCTCGATGGCCGCAGCGGTCTTGCCGCTGCAGGTGGGGCCCATCAGAAAAATGACCGGCGGGCGCGGCGGTGAGGTTGGTGTCTGCGGAGGCATGAGGCGGGATCCCCGGGGTGGTCCTGGCGGCGAAGGCCGCGGCCTTCCTAGGCGCGGGCCGCGAGCAGCCGCCTGAGATCGGCGGCGGTAACCCGCGCCGCGATGCCTCGGCGCACCAGCGCGTCGACCCCGTAGCGTCCGGCGAGTTCCCGCAGCAGCGCCACCGCCTCCGCGTCCGTGGACGGCAGCATCGCGGCTGCTCCGGCCCGCGCGATGTCCTCCAGGAGGGCCGTCCGCCGCGATCCGTGCCGCTCGCGCCTCTCGACACCCGCGTCCACCACCCCTTCCAGCACGGCCTGCGCCGGGATCTCCCGCAGTGCGGCGGGCACGGCGCGCAGCATCACGGTGGCCGGCGCCGCGCGCTCGAGCTCCACGCCGCAGGCCGGCAGCAGATCCGCCACGCGCTCGATGGCGGCCGCGGCCCGTGCATCGACGGTCATCGCGCACGGAAACAGCAGTGGCCGGGGGGCCGTCGCCCGGGGATCGTCCGCGCCCAGCATGGCGTCCAGCCACATCGCGACGCGGGCGCGCTGCGCATCGACCAGCAGCAAGTCGCTCGCCGCGCGCGCGACGAGCAGGCCGCCCGGCAGCGCCATGACCGTGTCCACCTCGAGCGGGACGGGTTCCCCGCCCGCCGCAGTCGGCTCCGCACCCGCCTCCGCCGCCATTGGCGCAATCTCGGGCGCATAGCC
>CAZTPK010000101.1:0-6685 GCA_964614765.1 uncultured Gammaproteobacteria bacterium | reverse complement strand
ACCAAGGGCTTCAACATCCTGACCCTGTTTCCCTACGCGGCGGGACTGAAGGCGTAAGCGGCCGAGCGCTGGCAGCACGCGCCACTGCTCGAGACCGCCGCGGGCGCCTGGGCCGAGACCGGCGAGATGAGCGGCAATGTGGGCTTCGACGCGGCGACCGACACGCAAGGGCCGCTCACGGTGGGCCTGACCGTGACCCGGGGGAAAGCCGGTGCGTCCGGCCCGGCAGACCAGCGCGTGGCGGTGATCGGCGACGGCGATTTCCTCTCCAACACCTACCTCGGCAACAGCGGCAATCTCGACCTCGGCCTGCGGCTGTTCACCTGGCTGACCGGCGATGACGGGCTCGTCGCGATCCCCTCGCGCACCGCACCGGATGCCACGCTCGAGCTTTCGCGCGCCGCGACGCTCGCCGTCGGCTTCGGCTTCCTGTTCGTATTGCCGCTGTTGTTGGCGGCCGCGGGCGTGCGGATCTGGTACAGGCGCCGCCGCCGATGAAGGCACGCACCGTGCTCAACGCGCTGCTGGCGCTGCTGGCCGCGGCGCTGTTGTGGCTGGCGCTGAAGCAGCCGGGAGACCCGGGGAGCGCCGATGAACAGCCGCTGCTCACCGCGCTCCCGAAGGATTCGGTATCGCGCATAGAGCTGCGGCATCCGCGCTCGGCGACCATGGTGCTGGAGAGATCGGAGGGGCGCTGGCGGATGACGCAGCCGTATGCGATACGCGCGGATTCCGATCGCATCAATCTGCTGCTGGACTTCCTCGGCGCGCGCAGTCTCACGCGCTTCCCCGTGGTCGCGGGAGATCTCGGCAGGTATGGCCTGGCGGAGCCGAACTCCGTTCTGATCCTGAACGATCAGCGCTTCGAGTTCGGCATCCAGCACCCCCTGGCGCCGAACCGCTACGTGCGCAGCGGCGATACCGTTCACCTGGTGACGGACATCATCAACCAGCACCTGAACTCCGGCGTGGAGAGCTATATCGACCCGCGCCTGCTGGATGAGGACGTCCGGATCGCCAGCATCACCGTGCCGGGACTGACGGTCGAGCAGCGCGACGGCCGCCTGCGTGCATCGACCGGCAGCGAGTCCGCGGATAAGGTCGCGCGCTTCATCGAGGAGTGGCGGCACGCGCGCGCGATGGAGGTGCACGCCATGACCGAGGAGGATCGAAAGCGCAGCGCGACGGAGACCGCCCGCATCGTCGCCGACGACGGCAGCGTCACCGAATTCGCGGTCCTTGCGCGCGAACCCGCGCTGCGGCTGGGTCGCGCGGACCTCGGCATCGTCTACGAGTTGCCGGCGGAGTCGGCCGCGCCCCTGATGGCGCTCGGCCCCGCTGCGGCCGCCACGCAACGTTGACGTGCGATGCCCGAGCTGCCCGAGGTGGAGACGACGCGGCGTGGCATTGCCGCGCAGGTGATCGGACTGCGGATTCGCGCGGTGGTGGTTCGCAACCCGGCGTTGCGCTGGCCGGTTCCGAAGGGTCTCGCGCAGCGGCTGATGGGGCGGAGGGTGGGCGCGGTGCGCCGCCGCGGAAAGTACCTGCTGCTGGATGCCGACGGCGGCAGCGTCATCGTGCATCTGGGCATGTCGGGGAGCCTGCGCATCGTGCGCGCGTCCGACGCCCCGCGCCGCCACGATCACCTCGACATCGTCTTCGACGACGGTCGCGCCCTGCGCCTGCACGACCCGCGCCGCTTCGGCGCCGTGCTCTGGAGCGAGCGCCCGGAGGCGCACCGACTCCTGCGCGGCTTGGGACCGGAGCCCTGGGACGCCTCCGCGGAATATCTGTACAGGCGATCGCGAGGCCGCCGTCAGGCCGTCAAGAGCTTCATCATGGACAGCCGCACCCTCGTCGGCGTCGGCAACATCTACGCCTCGGAATCGCTGTTCGAGGCCGGCATACGGCCGCGCCGCGCGGCCGGCCGCGTCTCCCTCGCGGAGTACGCCCGGCTCGCCGTTGCCATCGTCAAGGTCCTCGAGCGCTCGATACGCGTGGGCGGCACGACGCTGCGCAACTTCGTCTCGGCGACCGGCGAGCCGGGATACTTTCGTCAGACGCTGAGCGTGTACGAGCGCGAGGGCCAACCCTGTCGCGCCTGCGGGGCCGTCATCAAGCGCCTGGTCGTGGCGGGCCGCGCCAGCTACTACTGTCCACGTTGCCAGAGCTAGCATGGTGGCGCGATCCGCGGCGGCCGGCACATATTCCCGCGACCATCGTCAATAGGGGAGTCCTCGCGTGATTACGTTGCATCAGTTCCCCTCCGCCTTCGGCGTGCCCAACCTGAGCGCATTCTGCATGAAGGTCGAGAACTATCTTCGCATGGCCGACATTCCATATCGCAGCGTCAACGCGAACCTGCGGCGCGCACCGAAGGGCAAGGCGCCCTGGATCGAGGATGACGGCAGGGTGGTCGCCGATTCGGGCTTCATACTCGACTACCTGAGATCGAAGTACGGCGACACCCTGGACGCGGCCTTGACCGCGGAGCAGCGCGCCGCGAGCGTGGCGCTGACGCGCCTGATGGAAGAGCATCTGTACTGGACCGTGCTGTACGCACGCTGGATGGAAGAGGAGAATTGGCGCAGGTTGCGACCGGTGTTTTTCGGATCGATGCCGGCGCCTCTGCGATGGTTCGCGCCCGCCCTGGTCAGGGCTGCGCTGCGCAGGCAGCTCTGGGGTCACGGCATCGGCCGGCATCGGCCGCAGGAGATCCATGCGCTCGGTTGCAGCGACATCTCGGCGCTCGCGGACTATCTCGGCGGCAAGCCCTACTTCATGGGCGAGGCGCCGACCTCCGTCGATGCGATCGCCTACGCCTTCCTCGCCAACGTGCTGTGCGTGCCGCTGAACCCGCGGCTGCAGGCGCACGCGATGAGCAGACCCTCACTGCTCGCCTACTGCGAGCGCATGCGGGCTCGCTACTATCCCGAGCAGGCGCAGGGCTCGGGCTAGCCCACGCCCGGCGGATTGCGCGTCGGCCGGCGCGGCTCACTGCAGCACCGCGGCGGCACCTTCCCCGCGCGGGTCCGAGGCGGCCTTGACCTCGCCGCTGGCACGATCCCAGAGCACGGCCTGCATGTTCCCGTACTGCCGTTCCAGGACCTCGATCTCGTGTCCCCAGCGCTGCAGCGCCGCCCGCTCGATGTCGTTCAATGCGCCGGACTCGGCCTCGATCCGGTCCGGAAGGTACTGATGGTGGAATCGCGGCAGGGACACCCACGCCTGCGGCGCCCGACCGGCGTGGAATTCCAGCACGCCGAGCAGCACAATGCTGATGATGCGGCTGCCGCCCGGCGTGCCGAGTATGCCGATGCGATCCGGGGATTCCACGAAGGTCGGCGCCATGCTCGACAGGGGCCGCTTGCCCGGCGCGATCGCGTTGGCCTGCCCGCCGACGAGCCCGTAGGAATTGGGCTGGCCGGGCGCGACGACGAAATCGTCCATCTCATTGTTCAGCACGACACCGGTGCCGGGCGGCATGTAGGCCGATCCGAACGGCGTGTTGATGCTGAGCGTGGCCGCGACGCGATTCCCCTCCGCATCGAGGATGGAGAAATGCGTGGTGTTCTCGCCGGCCGCGCCCGCGGCGCCCGGCTGCACTGCCGGCGGCAACGCGGTACTGGCCGTGGCGCGACCGGCCGCGATCCCCGCCCGCAGCACATCGGCGTGGGCGGTGCTCGTGAGTCTGTCCACCGGTACCGGCACGAAATCGGGATCGCCGAGAAACTCCGCGCGGTCGCGGTAGGCGCGACGCATCGCCTCCACGATGAAGTGCTTGCGGGCCGCCGGCTGCCTTGGATCGAAGCTCACGCCGGCGAGGATGTTCAGCGCCTCGATGAGCGCCGTGCCCCCCGACGAGGGCGGCGGAACCGAGATCACGCGGATGTCGCGATACTGACCGACGAGCGGCGCCCGCTCGCGGATTCGGTACGAGGCCAGATCCTGATCGGTCCATATACCTCCCGCCGAACGCACCCCGTCCACCAGGCGGCGCGCGAGATCGCCGGCGTAGAAGGCCTCCGCCCCGCCCTGCGCCAGCCTCTCCAGCGTGTCCGCGAGCTCCATCTGCCTCACGACGTAGCCGGCGGCGGGGACCTCGCCGTTGACGAGATACACGGCTGACGCCGCCTCGGAGCGGCGCAGGGCCTCGATCCGGGCCTGTGCCATCCGGCGATAGGCCTCGCCGACCCGGAAGCCGTTGCGCGCCAGGTTGACCGCCGGCCCCAGCGTGACCGCAAGCGGCAGCCGGCCGTAGTTCCGCGCCAGGTGGTCGAGGGCGGCCGGGATACCGGGTATGGCGGCGGCGAGCGGCCCGTCGGTGGACTTCTCCGCGATCGGCCGGCCGCGGGCGTCGAGGTACATGTCCGCGGTGGCGGCCGCCGGCGCGGTCTCGCGCGCATCGATGACGACCTGCCGCCCGTCACGCGCGCGGTGCAGGAGGTAGAACCCGCCGCCGCCCAGCCCGGAGTTGAATGGTTCCACCACGGCCAGCACCGCTGTCGCCGCCACCGCAGCGTCGAAGGCGTTGCCGCCGTTGCGGAGCATGTCGGCGGCCGCCTCCGTGGCCTGCTCATCGGCGGTCGCGATCGCCGCGGCGCGCGGCCGGGACTGCAGTTCCTGCGTCGATGCCGCCGACGGCATCAGCAGCGGCAGCAGGGCGAGACATCCGCGGAGCGCGGTTCGCATTGTCGTCCTCATGCGCATGGCTATTTGCCCTTCTCGGACATCAGCGCCTCCCGTGCGGCCTCCAGTTCCTTTCGCTTCCTGGCGTCGAACTTCGGGAAGTGCAGATCGAGATCCATGAGCGTGTCGACAATGGCGCCCGCGACGATCAACCGCGTGTACCACTTGTTGTCGGCCGGGACCACGTACCAGGGCGCATGGCGGCTCGCGGTGTGGCGTATCATCTTCGCGTAGGCGTCCATGTACCGATCCCAGTGGGCGCGTTCGGCGACGTCGGCGGCGGCGAACTTCCAGCGCTTGGCGGGCTCCTCGATGCGTTCGAGAAAGCGCTTCTTCTGCTCGTCCCTGGACATGTGCAGAAAGAACTTCCGCACCGCCGTGCCGTTGCGGCTGAGATAACGCTCAAAGGCACTGATGTCCTCGTAGCGTTCCTTCCAGATGTCCGCGGTCACAAGCGAGGGCGGTATGCGCTGCCCGGCGAGTATCTCCTGGTGCACGCGCACGACGAGCACCTCCTCGTAGTAGGAGCGATTGAAGATGCCGATGCGTCCGCGCTCGGGCAGGCATCGGGTCGTGCGCCACATGTAATCGTGATCGAGCTCCTCGGCGGAAGGCGCCTTGAAGGAGAAGACCTGGCAGCCCTGGGGATTCACGCCCGACATCACGTGCTTGATGGTGCTGTCCTTGCCGGCGGCATCCATCGCCTGGAAGATGAGCAGGACCGACCATCTGTCCTGTGCGTAGAGTTTTTCCTGCAGATCCCCCAGCCGCTGTATGCCCTCGCGCAGCAGGGCCTGCGCGTCGTCCTTGAAGTCCGCGGTGAGACCGTTGGTGTCGGCGGGATCGAAGTCCGCGAGGTCGAACTTCCGGCCGTTGGTGACGCGGTACTTGCGGACGAGCCTGACGAGTTCCTGCATCCATCACCCCCCATCTGCGAGCGAAACCCGCCGGCCGGCAGCGGCCATGCATCGAGCCTCGCCGCCGATCATCCTTGATCGGAATCCCTCATCGCAAGCCGTGGATTCGGTGTCCTCGGTTGCCGCGATCCGAACGGTCTGCGCGCGAGGCGTGCCGGCTATTCCGGCGCCCCGCGAGCGGCGAAGGGGTCGTGCAGACGACAGCCTCCCGCCGTCTTTCGGAAACAGAGGAGGTAGGAGCCGCCGTAGACCAGGAAGTGCGACTCCTCCTGCGCCGGCTCCGCCTCCGCAATGCACTCGCGCGGCTCTGCAGCGAACAGGACAGGATAGACCTCGGCGGGAGGCCCATTCGCGGTCGCGTGGCCGGCCGTCGGACACGAAGGGCAGCGCCGTGAGGTCGGCCGCGGCCTCGGGGATGTTGGCGCGGATCCCCGTGCGAAAGCGCTCGACGTCCGCGCTGAAGGCCGACGTCTCGCTATTCGCCCCGGTATATCCGGCGATGAACCCGGCGAGCGCCACCGGAATCCACGCCACCCGCGGCCCGGTCGTGAAATCCCCTCGACTCCGGGGCGCATCCCTCGCGTGTCTTCCGCCAGGATAGCGCTGTAGACTGACCCGCATGAATGACCGCCACGCGGTGCTGTTCGCCAACGAGGCGTTCTACTCCGCCTTCGCGCGCGCCGACCTGCAGTCCATGGACGCGCTCTGGGCACGCGAGGGTCCGGTCACCTGCATACACCCCGGCTGGGACGCGTTGACCACCAGGCAGGCCGTGATCGCCTCCTGGCGCGAAATTTTCAGCGGCGGCGATACCTCCTCGATCGCCTTCTACGGCGCGCAACCATATCTGCTCGGCGAAGTCGCACTGGTCATCTGCTACGAGAAACTGCCTTCCGTCGTGCTGATCGCCTCCAATGTCTTCAGGCGCAAGGGCAGCAGCTGGCAGATCGTGCATCATCAGGCGGGACGGGTGAATTCGCCGCCACCCGAGGCGCCGGCGCCCGACGCCGCTCCGCGTCCGAGCTGAGGTACCGGGCGCGCTCCGGCTCGCGACCTGCCCCACGCCGTCAGGCGGCCGC
>CAZTPK010000100.1:0-6696 GCA_964614765.1 uncultured Gammaproteobacteria bacterium | reverse complement strand
CGTAGTGCTCGATCACCCGCCGCAGTCGCGTCTTGCCGGTCAGATGCGCCGGCCGGCCGCTGTTCACGTTGTGTGCGCCGCTCGCCTTCAGGTCGCGCATCACGGCGCACGGATCCGGATAGGTCATGGTGAGGCGCTCCATGTCCATGACCGGGCTGCCGAGGCCGGCCCGCACGAGCGCGTCGCCGACGTCGTGCATGTCGAGAAAGGCGTTGACGTGTGTGTCGCGGTCCACTGCGGCCCAACTCTGCCGCAGCTCGGTCAGGGTGTCCGGTCCCAGTGTCGAGAACAGCAACAGGCCCTCGGGGCGCAACACACGGCGAAACTCCCTGAATGCCGCCTCGAGCCCCGGACACCATTGCAGGACCATGCTGCTGAATACGAGGTCGACGCTGGCGTCGGCCAGCGGCAAGGACTCCGCGTCACCGCAGACGTAGCTCTCGCGTGCCCAGAGACGCCGCCACCCTCCGCGCGCCACGCGCAGCATCTCCAGCGCCAGATCCAGGCCGACGATCCTTGCACGCGGGTAGCGGCGGCGCAGGCGCCGCAGTCCGTTGCCGCTGCCGCAACCGACATCGAGGATCACATCGGGATCGATGCGGAAGAGATCCATTCTCTCCACCAGCCGCTGTACTACCGCCTCCTGCAGCACGGCATGTTCCGCGTAGGTCGCGGCGGCGCGGTTGAAGGCCTCGGCGACGCGGCGCTTGTCCAGGCGACCCCCGCCGAGCGGCTCCGGGATGGTCATCGCAGCACCTCGGCCGCCGCCTCGAGCACCGCCCGCGGGTGGGTGAGGAGGAGCGCGTGACCCGCGCCCTCGGCAACGAATCCGCGCAAATGCGGATTCATCGCCCGCATTCCGTCGATGGCGGCCACGGGCACGAGCGGGTCACGATCCCCGGCGACGACGACGGCCGGGGGGATCAGCCCCGCGCAGGCGGCGCGCAGATCGCTTCGCGCCAGAAGATCCAACCCCGCCCGCAGTGTCGCCTTCGATGGCGTCGGCTCCTGCCTTGAGCCGGCCTCGAGCCGCCGCCGCACGGCAGCCGATCCGGCCCCCCTGGGGGCGATCAGCCTGGCGAAATAGCGCAGGGTCGTCGGTACGTCGGAGCGCTCCAGCATCGTCGCGACCGCGGAGACATCCGCTCCAGGGACTCCCGCGGGCCAGTCCGGCGCCGCGGTGAAGCGCGCATTCGCCGCGAGCAGCACCAGCGTGGCTACCCGCTGCGGATGGCGCCACGCGAGTTGCATGCACGCCATCCCGCCCAGGGACCATCCCATCCACGCAGATCTGCCCGGCGGGGCTTGCGCCAGCAGGGCTTCGACGTGATCGTCCAAGGCGGCCTCGGGTGCCGGATCGGGCTCGCCCCCGTATCCCGGCAGGCGCAACGGGTGCGCGCGCCAGTGTGCGGGGAGCAAAGTCAGCAGCGGCGCCCACACCCCCGGGCCGTAGCCCCAGCCGTGCACGAGGCAAACGTCCACGGGGGCGCGGGCAGGCAGGGCCCTTTCAGAGGCAGGCGGCGAGGGCATCGCTAAGCCCATCTATCTCCTCCTCCGTGTGACCGGCGCTGAGGGCCACGCGCAGGCGCGCGCTGCCGGCGGGCACGGTAGGCGGCCGTACCGCCGCCACCCAGTACCCCATTTCCAGCAGACGTTCCGCCACCGCGACGACGCGTGCGTTCTGCCCGAGGATGATCGGCTGTATCGGCGTGTTCGACGCCGCCATCGGTACGCCCCGGGCGAGCGCGAGCCGGCGAAAACGATGGATGTTGGAGTGCAGGCGCTGCCGCAAGGCTGGCTCGCCCTCGACGATCCGCAAGGAGACCGTCATGGCGCAGCAGAGCGCGGGCGGGATGGCGGTCGTATAGATGTACGGACGCGCGAACTGCATGAGAGCCTCGATGACGACCTCATCGGCGGCAACGAAGGCGCCCGCGCCGCCGAAGGCCTTGCCGAAGGTCCCCACCACGATCGGAACGTCCGGCGCCGCCAGGCCGAAGTGCTCGGTCGTGCCTCCGCCGCGCGCGCCGAGCACGCCGAAGCCGTGCGCATCGTCGAGGATGAGCGTGCCGCCCTCGGCCTTGCAGACCTCGACCAGCCGCGGCAACGGCGCCACGTCGCCATCCATGCTGAAGACGCCGTCGGTCGCCACCAACGCACCGGGGCAGGCCGCGAGCTTGGCGGCCAGGTCATCCGTGTCGAGATGCTGGTAGCGCACCAGTCGGGCGCGGGAGAGGACGGCCGCATCCAGCAAGGAGGCATGATTGAGGCGGTCCTCGATGACCGCCGAGCGGCGGGAGGCCAGGGTGGTGACCACGCTGAGGTTCGCCATGTAGCCGGTGGAAAGCACGAGGGCGCGCGGCCGGCCGGTGAAGCGGGCCAGCGCCGCCTCGAGTTCCGCATGCGCTTCGGTGTGACCGCTAACCAGTTCGGCGGCGCCGGCGCCGACGCCATAGCGCGCCGCGCCCTGAGCGTAAGCCTCGACCACGCGCGGGTCCGCTGCCAGTCCGAGGTAGTCGTTGGAGGCGAAGTTGACGATTGGCCGGCCGTCCAGCGTCGGGCGCAGCGCTGTGCCGGCGCGCGGACTACGCCGACGCAGCGCATGCGCGGCGCGGGCTTGCGCCAGGCGCTGCTCGAGTGCGGCGAGAGCGGCGGGAAGCACGATGGTCGCGGGCGGCTCAACGCGAGGCGCGCATGCCGAGGCGTGCAAGCAGGGCGCGGTCGGCCTCGATGGCCGGGTTGGCGGTGGTCAACAGCTCGTCGCCGTAGAAGATCGAGTTCGCCCCGGCCATGAAACATAATGCCTGCACACCGTCGTCGAGGCTGGAGCGCCCGGCGGAGAGTCGAATGTAGGAGCGGGGCATCATGATGCGCGCCGTGGCGATCGTGCGTACCAGTTCGAAGCCGTCCACCGCCTCGCTGTCCGCCAGCGGTGTGCCGTCGACGCGCACGAGCATGTTGATCGGGACGCTCTCGGGGTGCCGTGGCAGGTTTGCCAGCGCGATGAGCAGGCCGGCGCGGTCGCTTGGCGTCTCGCCCATGCCGATGATTCCGCCGCAGCAGACGTTGATGCCGGCATCCCGGACATGCTGCAGGGTATCGAGTCGATCCTGGTAGCAGCGTGTCGTGATGATCGAGTCGTAGAACTCGGGCGAGGTATCGAGGTTGTGATTGTAGTAGTCCAGCCCTGCGGCCTTCAGTCGCCGCGCCTGCTCGGGCTTCAGCATGCCCAGGGTCACGCAGGTCTCCATGCCGAGCGCCTTGACGCCGGCGACCATGGCCTCGACGTGCCCAAGATCCCGGTCGCGCGGGGCGCGCCACGCCGCCCCCATGCAGAAGCGCGTGGCCCCGGCCCCCCGCGCGGCCCGGGCCGCCGCCAGTACCGCCTCTATCTCCGCCAGCGGCTTGACCTCGACGGCGGTCTGGTGGCGGGCACTTTGCGGACAGTAGGCGCAGTCCTCCGGACAGCCGCCGCTCTTGATGTTCATCAACGTGCTCAGTTGCACGACTCCGGGCTCGAAGTGCTGGCGGTGCGTGGCCTGAGCGTGGAAGATCAGATCGAGGAGGGGCTGCTCAAGGAGCCCCTGCACCTCGGCCAGCGACCAGTCGTGTCGCAAGGGCGTGGTTTGGCTCACGGTCTGGCAAGAGGACGGTGCGGACATGGACGTGGCTCGATTGATCGGGGAGTTCGCATCTTTGTTGCGTGCTCGCCGCACTGTCAAGTTGTACGGTGACCAGAACTTGACAGGACCCTGCCTGCTCTGCGGCGACTGGGGGGGCGGCCTCTGCGGGTTGTGCCGCGGGTGCAGCCTGGACCTGCCGGCGATCGTCGCGGCATGCGTCAGATGCGGCATGCCGTTGAGCGGCGCCGGGCTCGTCTGCGCGGAATGCCTGCGACGGCCCCCCGCATTCAGCCGCTGCTTCGCGCCGTTCCATTACCAAGCCCCGATCAGCACCCGTATCCGGTCGCTAAAGTTCGCCGGCGATCTTCCCGCCGCCGGGGAACTGGCGGCGTGGATGTGGACGCTGCGCCCCGGGGGGGCGATGCCGGAGGCGCTGCTGCCGGTTCCACTGCATTGGAGGCGGCTGGTGAAAAGGGGATTCAATCAGTCCCTTGAGCTGGCCAGGCACCTGGGTGCATTGGCTGCCGTTCCCGTGGTCAGCGACGCCTGCGTACGCATCGCGCACACCGCTGCGCAGAGCGGGCTGGACGCGCGCCATCGACGCCGTAACGTGCGCGGAGCCTTCCGGGCACGTTTGGGGGAGGGCCTACGGCACGTCGCCATCGTCGATGACGTCCTCACCACCGGCTCCACGGTAGGGGAGCTGGCCAGGGTGCTCAGGCGGCAGGGTGTGCAGGACGTCGAGGTATGGGCCGTCGCGCGTGCGACGCTTCCGCGACAGGGCCGGAGGCTGCCGCCATCAGGTGTCGAGGTTGGTCACGGCAAGCGCGTGGGTCTCGATGAACTCGCGGCGCGGCTCGACCTGATCGCCCATCAGCGTGGAGAAGATCTCGTCGGCGGCGACCGCGTCCTCGATGCGCACGTGCAGCAGGTTGCGCACCGAGGGGTCCATGGTCGTCTCCCAGAGCTGCTCGGGATTCATCTCGCCCAGCCCCTTGTATCGCTGGATGCTCGCACCACGCTGCGCCTCGGCCAGCGCCACCTCGATGGCCTGCCTGAGGCTGCGCACGGACTGCTCGCGCTCGCCGAGGCGGATGCTGGCGTCCGGACCCAGCGGGCGCTCAAGCCGATTGCCGATGTCCGCCAGCCGCCTGTATTCCGTGGAGGCGAAAAAGTCCCTGTCGAAATCGTTGGTGACGTCGATGCCGTGCGTGGCGACGACGACGCGCGCCGTGAGGGACTCCGGGGAAGGGCCCGGTTCTATCGAGGTGGAGACCTGCACGGTGTGGTCAACCCGTTGCAGCAGTGCGCCGCGCACATCGTCGAGCCACTTCTCCAGCGCGGGACGCGGCAGCCCGGAGTGCGGATCAGCGGCCAGCGGTGGCACGCCGCGCAGCACCTCGAGCACCAGGGGGTCATAGCGCTTGCCCAGGCGCCGCAGCAGGGTCGACAGCGTCAGGTAGTCCTTGCCGAATGCGCGCAGCTCCTCGCCTTCGATCGCGGTTGCGCCGTGGCCCGGACGGAGACTGGCATCCGCCAGCGCGCTGCGCATGAAATATGCGTCCAGCTCGGCATCGTCCTTCACGTACTGTTCCAGCTTGCCGCGCTTGACCTTGTACAACGGGGGCTGCGCGATGTAGATGTGGCCGCCCTCCACCAGCTCGATCATCTGCCGGTAGAAGAACGTCAGCAGCAGCGTGCGGATGTGCGAGCCGTCGACGTCCGCGTCGGTCATGATGATGATGCGGTGATAGCGCAGCTTGGACGGGTCGTACTCGTCGCGACCGATGCCACAGCCCAGCGCGGTGATCAAGGTGCCCACCTCCGCGGAGGAAAGCATCTTGTCGAATCGCGCCTTCTCGACGTTCAAGATCTTCCCCTTGAGGGGGAGAATGGCCTGGAACCTTCGGTCGCGCGCCTGCTTCGCGGAACCGCCGGCGGAGTCGCCCTCGACGATGAACAGCTCGGAGAGCCGCGGATCGCGTTCCTGGCAATCCGCGAGCTTGCCCGGCAGGCCGGCGATGTCCAGGGCCGACTTGCGCCGCGTGAGCTCTCTTGCCTTGCGCGCCGCCTCACGGGCGCAGGCCGCCTCGATCACCTTCTCGCAGATCATCCTCGTCTCCTGCGGATGCTCCAGCAGGAACGCCGCCAGTCTCTCGTAAATGACTGATTCTACTACACTTTTTACCTCACTTGAGACCAGCTTGTCCTTCGTCTGGGAGGAGAACTTGGGATCGGGTACCTTCACCGACAAGACCGCCGTGAGGCCCTCGCGTATGTCCTCGCCCGTCACCTCTATCTTGGCCCGCTGCAGCATGCCCTCCTTTTCCATGTACTGATTGAGCGTACGCGTCAACGCCGCCCGGAAACCCTGCAGGTGGGTACCCCCGTCACGTTGGGGGATGTTGTTGGTGAAGCAGAAGATGTTCTCCTGATAGGCGTCGTTCCATTGCATCGCGACGTCCACGGCAATGCCGTCTCGTTCGGCACCGATCTGTATCACTGTCGGGTGCAGCGGGGTCTTCGCCTTGTTGAGGTGGGAGACGAAGGCGGCGATGCCGCCCTGGTAATGGAAGAAATCGGTCTTGCCCGTGCGCTCGTCGTGCAGTTCGATCTGCAGCCCGGAATTCAGGAACGAAAGTTCTCGAAGTCGCTTCGCGAGGATATCGTAGTGGAATTCGTAGTTGGAAAAGATCTCCTTGCTGGGAAGAAAACGGATCTCGGTTCCCCGTCGGTCGGTCTCGCCGATCACCTTCAAAGGTTCGACCGGGTCTCCGTTCCGGTACTCCTGGCTATGGACCTTGCCGTCGCGGTAGATGCGAAGCTTGAGTTGCTCGGAGAGCGCGTTCACCACCGAGACACCGACCCCGTGAAGCCCGCCGGAGATCTTGTAGGAGTTCTCATCGAACTTACCACCGGAATGCAACTGGGTGAGGATCACCTGGGCAGCGGATACCCCTTCTTCCTTGTGAATATCCACAGGTATCCCGCGACCGTTGTCCAGCACGGAGACCGAGTCGTCGGAATGAATAGTTACGACGACCTTGGTGCAATACCCCGCCAAGGCCTCGTC
>CAZTPK010000099.1:0-6707 GCA_964614765.1 uncultured Gammaproteobacteria bacterium | reverse complement strand
GACCACGGTCGCGGCGCCCCCTAGCCCCGTCGCCCCGAGCCAGGATCCGCACGCATGGACCACGAGATAACCGCCATTCCCGCCCTGCGCGACAATTATGTCTGGCTGATCGAGCGGCCGGGGAGCCGTGCCGCGGCGGTCGTCGATCCGGGTGAAGCTAATCCGGTGCTCGCAGCGTTGTCGCGCCGCGGGCTGGAGCTGGCGGCGATCATCGTCACGCATCACCATCACGATCACGTCGGCGCAATAGCGGCGCTGTGCGGCTCCTCGCCGGTGCGCGTTTTCGGTCCGGCCATCGAGAACATCCCGGGCCGCACCGATGCGGTGGAGGAGGGCGACGTCGTCCAGATCGCGGAAATCGGTCTGTCGTTGCGGGCGATGTGGGTTCCGGGCCATACGCTGGGCGCCATCGCCTATTACGGCGACGGCGGGGTCTTTGCCGGCGACACGCTGTTCGCCGCCGGCTGCGGGCGGCTGTTCGAGGGCACGCCGGCGCAGATGCACGCCTCGCTCGGTCGCCTCGCGGCGCTACCGGGCGAGACGCGCGTGTACTGCGGCCACGAGTACACGCTCGCGAATCTTCTTTTCGCGGCGACCGTCGAACCCCGCAACGCGGCGATCGCGCAGCGGCTGGAGCACTGCCGCGAGCTGTGTGCACGAGGACTGCCGACCCTGCCCTCGACCATCGCACTCGAACGACAGACCAACCCGTTCCTGCGAACAAATGATGCGGAAGTGCAACGCGCTGCAGAGATGCACTGCGGCCACGCGCTGTCGAATGCAACAGAGGTGTTCTCGATCCTTCGCGCATGGAAGAACCAATACTGACCGCGCCGAAGATCATCCGGACTCCGAGTTCACGTGGGATACGCGCGCGATGTCGGGTCGCTGGCGAAATCTCGCGACGCAACACCCGGGCGCGCGGAGATCATTGAGCGACTCCAAGGCTTGACGGCGGTCACAATGATGACTAGCATCCGGCGACGATGGTCAGGGGGAACTTCAAAAAGATTCTCACCGTGTTGGGGACCAGTCTGTCGGGGTGCAGCGCGATCACTGCGCTCTTCCGCGGCGCCGGCGACAGTCCCTCCACTGCCGGCACCGCTGCGTCCCGCGTCACCGATCCGAATTCACTCGCCTCCACTGCCGCTGCAGCGTCGAACTCATCGACGATCCGCATTCCTCGCCTCACCGATCGCGCCGGCGCAGGCGCGCACGACGTCTCGCGCGACGCCGCCGATCTCTGGGATCGGATACGCGGCGGCCTGCAATACGCAGGATCCGATCGGCCGGAAGTCGAGAAGGAGGTGCGCTTTTACTCGCGTCACGACCAGTTCATCGCACGCACCACGCAGCGTGCCAGGCCGTTCCTGCACCATATCGTCGAGGAGCTCGAGCGCCGTCAGATGCCGCTCGACCTGGCGCTGCTGCCGATCGTCGAAAGCGCCTTTCAGCCCACGGCCCGCTCGCGCAGCGGTGCGGTCGGCATATGGCAGTTCATCCCGGCGACCGGTCGACGCTTCGGGCTGGAGCGTAACCAGTTGTACGACGGGCGCCGCGACGTGATCGCGTCGACCGACGCCGCGCTCGACTACCTTCAGGAACTGCACGACCGTTTCGACGGCGACTGGCTTAGCGCCGTGGCCGCCTACAACTGCGGCGAGCGCAACGTGGAACGGGCCGTCGGGGCCAATCGCGCCGCCGGGCGACCGACGGATTTCTGGTCTCTGGACCTGCCGTCGGAAACGCGCGTGTACGTGCCGCGCCTGCTCGCACTGTCCACGATCGTCGCCACCCCGCTGCGCTACGACGTCAGGCTCGAGCCGATCCCCAATGAGCCGTACCTCGCGGTGGTGGAGGTCGCCAAGCAGATCGATCTCGCCAAGGCAGCCGCGCGCGCCGGTCTGGATGGCCAGGAGCTGCGGGCCCTGAATCCCGGTTACACCAAGGGCGTGACGACCGCGGCCGGCATACACACTGTCGCCGTCCCCGCCGCGAAGATGCAGGTGTTCAAGGAGACGCTCGCGCGGCACATCGCGGATCTGGCGCCCGATCGCAAGCCCAAGCGGGTCGCCGATCGCGGCGGCGATGCCAAGGGTTCCGACGGTGCCGGCACCTATCACAAGGTGCGCAAGGGGGAGAACCTCGGTCTCATCGCCAGTCGTTACGACGTCACCGTCGAGGCCATACAGGAGCTGAACTCCGTGCATCCTCGCAGGCTGCGCATCGGGCAGACCCTGCTCATCCCCGTGGACGGCGCAGAGGCGGGCGCTGAGCGCGGCGTGGTGACGGATGCCGCAGGCCCGGCGGGTTCCGTGGAACTGGCGGACACGGCCGCGACGGCGGGCGGCAAAGGGCGCAAGATCATCCACACGGTTCAGGCCGGCGACAGTCTCTGGACGATTGCCCGCAGTTACGACGTGCGCGTAAAGGACATCGTGGCCTGGAACGACGGGCTGAGCCCGAAGTCCGTACTGCGCCTCAACCAGAAGCTGGTCGTCTGGTCGGAGTCGGAAGATGCCGGGCAGACCGTCGCGGCGGCGGATTCCGGCGGGTCGCTCGTAAAGACCTCCACCGCCATGGCCAGCGAGGGGGCGTTCAAGCTCGTGCGGTATGAGATCCGGACCGGCGATTCGTTGTGGACGATCGCCCAGCGGTTCAAGGTCAGCGTGGATCAGCTGCGGCTCTGGAACGGGATCGGCGAACGCAAGACGCTGCAGCCCGGAGAGAGCATCGATGTCTACGTGGTGTCCGCCGACACCGCGGGTGCCTCCCTCCGGATCTGACGTTCGCAATCTTCCTCGCCGCTCCGCACCGGCCGTCCCGGCAGGAGGGGCGTAATCGCACCCGGCGGCTTCCTACACCCCAGGGTCAGTTCGGCCGATGATCGCTTTCCTCGTCAGGATGATGGGTCGTGGCCTGTGCGCACTGCTCTATCGCCTCGAGGTGACCGGCCTCGAGCATTGCCAGCGCGCCGGCGAGCGCGTGCTCGTGGTGGCCAATCACACCTCCCTGCTCGACGGCGTACTGCTCTACCTCTACCTGCCGCGCACGCCGGTCTTCGCGGTGCAGACGCTCTGGGCGCGGAAATGGTGGGTCAGACCGTTGCTGCGCCTGGTCGAAACGGTGCCGTTCGAGGCGCAGGATCCCACGGCTCTGAAGGCGATGGTACGCGCGATCAAGGAACGCGGCACCGCGGCCATCTTTCCGGAAGGTCGGATGACGACCACCGGGGCGCTGATGAAGATCTACGAGGGCACCGCCGTGATTGCCGAGAAGGCCGGTGCCGCGATACTGCCGGTGGCCTTCGACGGGCCCCAGCACACCCGGTTTGCCTGCCCGCGCTCGGCGCTCAGGCGGCGTTGGCGGCCGCGGATCCGCATGATCGTGCTGCCCGCCACGGCCGCGACGGTCGAGAAGGCGGCGCCGGCACATGCCCGTCGGGTCGCGGCGGCGCGCGCCATCGAGCAGATCATGCAGCGGGTTTCATACGCCTCCTTCTTCAGGGACGGAACCCTCTTCGACGCCTTTCTCGACGCGATCCGACTGCATGGCGGGGGCGCGGTCATCGCCGAGGACATGCAGCGCAGGCCGGTGACCGGCCGCAGCCTTCTGCTGCGCGCGTTCGCGCTGGGTCGCCTGGTCTCGCGGCATACGCGCGCCGGGGAGCACGTCGGTGTCCTGCTGCCGAACTCCACCGGCGTGATCGCGGCGTTTCTCGCGTTGCACAGCCGGGGCCGCGTGCCCGCCATGCTCAACTTCACGGCCGGAAGCGCCGCGCTGCTGACCGCGGTGCAGACGGCATCGATCCGTGTGGTCTATACCTCCCGACAGTTCGTCGCGAAGGCGGAGCTGGGCGAGGTGATCGCCGCCCTGGAATCCGCCGTCAAGGTGATCTATCTGGAAGACCTTGCCGCTCACCTCACCTTGGGGGCGCGTCTCGCCGCGCTGCTGGCCACATGGTTTCCCGGCGCCTTCTACGGGCGATGGCACCCCGCGCGCGATCCCGGGGATACCGCAGTGATACTCTTCACCTCCGGCTCCGAGGGAGTGCCTAAAGGCGTGGTGCTCTCGCACCGCAACCTGCTGGCGAACTGCGCGCAGACGCAGGTGCTGATCGGGCTGCACGAGCGCGATCTGGTGTTCAACGCCCTGCCGGTGTTTCACTCCTTCGGGCTCACCGCCGGCATGCTCCTGCCGATGCTCTACGGCGCGCGGATTTTCATGTATCCGACGCCGTTGCATCACAAGATCATCCCGGAGCTGTGTTATCAGCTCGGGGCCACGGTGCTGTTCGGCACCAACAGCTTCCTCGCCGCGTACGCGCAGAGCGCACATCCCTACGATTTCCACACCTTGCGTTACGCCATCGCGGGGGCCGAGAAGCTCCAGGCGGAGACCCGGCGCGTATGGGCGGAGCGTTTCGGCATACGCGTCCTGGAGGGCTATGGCGCCACCGAGGCGAGCCCCGTGGTGTCGGTGAACACGCCGATGGCGCACAAGCCGGGGACGGTCGGACGGCTGCTGACCGGCATCGAGTACTATCTCGAGCCGGTGGAGGGCATAGCGCAGGGTGGCCGTCTGGTGATCCGCGGTCCGAACGTCATGAAGGGGTATCTCTACCACGGCAGTGACGGGGAGATCGTGCCGCCCGCCACGAGTCGCGGCGCGGGGTGGTACGACACCGGGGACATCGTGGAGGTGGATGCCGACGGTTATCTTCGGATCGTCGGCCGTGCCAAGCGCTTCGCGAAGGTGGGCGGGGAGATGATCTCGCTGGCCGTCGTCGAGGAGATCGCGGCGGCGGCCTGGCCTGGCAAGTCGCACGCCGCCGTGGCCATCGCGGACGTGCGCAAGGGCGAGCACATCGTGCTGGTCACGCAGCAGACTGACGCCGACAGGCGACATTTCCTGCAGTGGACGCACCGTCTCGGGCACAGCGAGCTGCACGTGCCCAGGCGCTTCGTGGTTGTCGAGGCCCTGCCGTTGCTGGGAACAGGCAAGCTCGATTACCGCCGGCTCACCGCGCTGGCCACCAGCCCGGAGGAATGACACGCCGGTTGCGAGTCCCCGGGCCGATGCCGGGGAACGGGTCAGCCGTGGGTCGCGCGCCGCAGGTAGGTGGAAATGAACGGGACGACGTTATTCCGCTCGCCGGCGACGTCGATGACGGGGCGGAAAGGACCTGCGCCGCAGCGAGTCCGTCGCTGCAGGCGTATGACGTTGGTCTTCCCGGAGCTCAGGATCGCCCACCGCGTGCCGTCGCGACCGACGCGCGTCTCGAGGCTGCCGTCCGTCGTCTCGACACCGTGCACGCAGGCGAGATACCAGCGCAGCATCGCCGTGCTGCACGCCACCCAATAGCGAGACCACGCTGACCACATACTGCTACCTCCCTCGGCGCTTTGCCGCACGTCCGTTCGATCCGGTCATCGGCACCTCCCGGCATTTCTTGAAAGAGCATGACTCGTGCCAGGCCGCTGAGCATTCGGGAGCGCCATTTCCGGGCGGGGGGAGGGCCGCCCCCCCGGCCGTTGCCGCGCACGGAGGTCCCGCCGCCTCCCGGCCGGGCCGAAAGTTCTTGAAAAAGCATGGGCCGATTGGCATCATTGCGCGCCTGACGATTGCGGGGTGGAGCAGTCTGGCAGCTCGTCGGGCTCATAACCCGAAGGTCGCAGGTTCAAATCCTGCCCCCGCTACCATTTGGCCGCCTGTGCGGGCGTGGTAAAGGATGACGTCGGACCGGCGTGCGGCGCCGGCGTGGCTGGGAAGCCGACAACGGTATTGGAGACGCAGGAGCCCCGGATTCGGGGCTTTTTGTTTTGCGGAGTTTGCGAATGAAAGCCCCGGAGCGCTTGCAAGGTCTTCTGGAGCCGGTGGTGACGGGGCTGGGCTACGAGTGGGTGGGGCTGGAGTTCCTGTCGGCCGGAGCCCGTTCGACCCTGCGGGTCTATATCGATCTGGACGGCGGGATCACCGTCGATGACTGCGAGCGGGTAAGCCGGCAGGTGAGCTCGGTGCTCGACGTCGAGGACGTCATCCGCGGGCATTACACCCTGGAGGTGTCCTCGCCCGGGCTGGACCGGCCGCTGTTCACCCCGGAGCATTTTCGCCGGTTCGCCGGCCGCGAGGTGCGTCTGCAGCTGCGGGACCTGGTGCAGGGGCGGCGAAGGCTCGACGGCCGGCTGGTCGGAATCGATGCCGGCGGCGAGGTCACCATCCTCGCGGACGGCGTGGAGTATCGCATCCCGCTGGCCAATATTGCGAAGGCCAGACTCAAGCCCGAGTTCTAGCGAGCCCGGGCGAACGGACTTATGGGCTGTGGAAGCTTATGAACAAAGAAATCCTGACAGTGGTTGAAGTCGTATCGAACGAGAAGGGCGTCGCCAAGGACGTCATTTTCGAGGCGCTCGAGGCCGCGCTGGCGACGGCCACCAAGCGCCTTTATCGCGACGACATCGACGTGCGCGTGGCCATCGATCCGAAGTCCGGGGACTATCAGGCCTTCCGGCGCTGGGAGGTGATCGACGACGCGGCCGCCCCCGAGGGGCTTGAGTTCCCCGATCGCCAGATCCTGCTGAGTGACGCGCAGGCGAGGGACGCAAGCCTCCGCCCCGGGGATTTCATCGAGGAGTCGCTCGAGCCCGCCGCGTTCGGCCGCATCGCCGCGCAGACCGCCAAGCAGGTCATCGTGCAGAAGGTGCGCG
>CAZTPK010000098.1:0-6726 GCA_964614765.1 uncultured Gammaproteobacteria bacterium | reverse complement strand
GGCTTCACGGACACGCCGATGGTGCGCGCGCTGGGCGAGGACTACATCAGCAGGCAGGTGCTCCCGTACACGCAGCTAGGCCGACTCATCAGGCCTGAGGAGATAGCCGATGCGATCTGCTTCATGATCGCCAACTCGGCGGTCAGCGGCGAATTGTGGGCGGACGCAGGCTGGCATCCGCCCGCCTGAGCATGCGCGGACGCGCGGGATTCTCACTTCCTCGAGGCAGTTCTGCAAAAGGCAGTGCTGCCTGCGGTGCATGCATGCGCCGCCATCTTCGATGGCCGCAGGCCTTTGAAAGTGAGGTTCGGCGAGAATCACACTCTTGCCGACCGTGCACTGAGAACTCCAGGATGGACTCATCCGGAGCATCCTGAAATGCCGGGGGGGGCCCCTCCTGCATGTACTGCTGCCGCGTTGCGCTACGGACGCGCCGCGTGGCGATGCCCGAGGGCGATCAGGGCGGCAAGAGCACTCGCCAACAGCAGTACGGGCGCCGGCACCGGCACTCCCGACAGATTCGGGACGACCGTACCGTTGACGGTGAGATTGTCGATGAGTGTGAATTGCGCGACGTCGTAAGGGATCCTGAAGGTCACGTTATTCACGCTGCGGGTGAATACCGACGTCGGATCGGCGAAGTAAAGTCGAAACTCGATGGGATCGCTCACGCCGCTGAACGTGGTTCCAGAAAAGACATAGGAAATCGTCTGCCACGAGCCGCTGTTGACGTTCGCCGCGAGCAGGGGCCCGGAAAGCGCGCCGTTGCCGATCTTGGCGCGCAACTGGATCGTGGTGTTCCCGAGGGGAGTCGAGACGGAATCCCGCTTGGCGATGAAAGACAGCGACGTCAGGGACGTGGTCGAGGCGAACGGCGTCAGCGTGAAGGACAGGTAGTCGTTCGCCGCGCTGAAGGCATCGTCGGTGACGTTGTCGTTGACGAAATAGCTGTAGGGCGGCACGCCCGAGAACGGGTTTGTGCCGTGGGTGAGCGAGCCGGTGGCGCCCATGCCGTGCGCGCTCAGCGTGCTCACCGCAACGTTCGGGTCCGAGGCGCTCGAGGTGACCGAGGCGGGCGCCGTGAGTGAGTTGAATTCGTACTTGGCGAGCACGACCGGCGCCGCATGCGCCGGCGGACCCATTACCCAACCGGCGACCAAGACTGCGGCCAGATACCTCGTCGTGCCCGATCCCAACGCCATGAATTGCCTTCCTTAATAGACAAGCGCCCCGGTGCGGGGTCCCCCTACCACATCTTGCGTCGCTCATGCTCGGCGAGCGCCACCATTAGCGCAATCGGCCACCGCATAATGTCAGGCTTTTGACAAGTGCCGGCCGTGCGGGCGGCCAGTGGTCCGGCACGCTCGGATTAACCGACTGATTGGTAAGCCATGGCGAAGCAGGGCTCCGCGGTCGTGGCGTCGAGTTCGTGGCGCACTCGCACGCGTATGTGACGGGATTCGCAGTGAAAAACGGCGGAGGGGGGGCGTTCGGCAACCGGCATGGCGGGGGCGGCCTGTGCGCCAGTGCGCAATAATGGAAAACATTGCGCCGCGCTCGACAGCCCGAAGGCTTCGTCGCCGGCAGGCGATCGCCGGCGGGAAGCCCGCGCGGCCTCTGCGAGCCGTCCACGGATCCGTTGGCCCGGCATCACTGCAGGACCTCAGGGGCGCCCGATGTTTGCCCTGAACGGGACGACGACCCCGCAGCGGACGGTCCCAGCGGGCGCGCCCGCCGCCCCGCCGGAACAGAGTCTTTCGCTCCACTGCTCCTGCAGCCGGGAAAGGGCCGTCCGCAGCCGGCGCGGCAGATCGGCCTCGCAGTCCCGCAGCTGCTCGAGGTGATGCACGACGGCGTCGGCGATGACGGCGCGTCGCTGGATCGCGAACTGGGTCATCAGGAAGAGTGTCGCTGCTATCAGGATGCCGGGGTCTTGCGGGAGCTGGGGTCGGTCGATCATGCACTTTCCTCATTTGGTCTTGGTGTCATACCCTGCCGCCAAAGAGTGTAATGCGAATCATTCTCAAATGCAATATCGTGGCTCGTCCCGAACGCACCCCGAGCGCGGCGCGCCCCCCAAAAGCGGCTCTTGGGACACCGTCGCACGGGACGGGCGGCCGACTTTCAACCGCCGGCGTCATCGCGGGGTCTCGCTTTTTGATTTTTCCGCAGCGAGCACGCACCATGTGTCACAAGATATTAAACACCTGCTCGGCAGTGTGCTGCGGGGCGCGGGGGGAGTTTTCTTGACATCCACTGACCTGAATCGCGCCGCCGCACGCCTGTACGAGCGCGAAAGCCGCCATTACCAGGCCGCGTGCCCCGGCTCGGCCGCGCTTGCGGCGCAGGCTCGCGAGCATTTTCTCTACGGGGTGCCGATGCATTGGATGGCGGACTGGCCGATGCCGCATCCACTGTTCATCACCAGCGCACAGGGCGTGACCGTCACCGACGTCGACGGGCATCGATATACGGACTTCTGCCTGGGCGACACCGGTGCCATGTTCGGCCATGCCCCGGCAGCGGTAGCGCGCGCCATCGCCGAGCAATCCCAGCGCGGTCTCACGGTCATGCTGCCGACGCCGGACGCCATTCCGGTGGGTGCGGAACTGGCGCGCCGCTTCGGTCTGCCGTACTGGCAGGTCACGGCGACCGCGACCGACGCCAACCGCGCGGCGCTGCGCTGGGCGCGTGCGGTCACCGGCCGCAAAGTCATACTGGTCTTCAACGGCTGCTACCACGGCACCGTCGACGACGCGATGGTGCGGCTCTCGGGAAGCCGGACTGTTCCCCGTCGCGGGCTGCTCGGCCAGGCCTACGACCTCAGCGAGTACAGTCGGGTCATTTAATTCACCGACGGCGGCGCGCTCGAGCGGGCGCGGGCGCGCGGCGACGTCGCCGCGGTGCTCGCCGAGCCCGCCATGACCAATTGCGGTATGGTGCTCCCGCAGCCCGGGTATCACGAAGCCCTGCGCCGCCTCACGCGCCGATACGGCACCCTGCTCATCATCGATGAGACCCACACGATCAGCACGGGTCCGGGCGGCTATACGCGCGCCGCCGGCCTCGAGCCGGATCTCCTCGTCCTCGGCAAGCCTGTGGCCGGCGGCCTGCCGTGCGCCGTTTACGGCTTCACGGCGGAAATGGCGGCGCGCATGCCGGCGGCGCGCGAATCCGTGCCGCACGGCAACAGCGGCATCGGAACCACGCTCTCGGCCAACGCGCTTGCATTGCGCGCAATGCGGGTGAATCTCGAGTCGGTGATGACCGAACCGGCGTATCGACACATGATCCCGCTCGCGGAGCATCTCGCCGGCGAGCTGCGCGCCGTATTCGAGGTCGCGGGCGTCCCGTGGTCGGTAACGCAGCTCGGAGCCCGTTGCGAGTTCCAGTTCTGCCGCGAGCCGCCGCTCAACGGCTCGGAGGCCGAGGCGGCGATGAATCCCTCGATCGAATCTGCGATACACCTCTACCTGCTCAACCGGGGCGTTATCATCACGCCTTTCCACAACATGATGCTGGTGGCGCCCGACACCCAACCCGGAGACGTGGAAAGGCTGGTCACGGCGCTGCGCGATTGCATACGCGAATTGCTGACGCCATGACTTCCGATCTGGATCCGGCCACGAACGACGCGCACGTACTGGAATGCGGGGAGTTTCTCGCCCGGCATCCCGACGTCCGCGCCGCCGACATCCTCATCTGCGATCCGGGCGGCGTGCTCCGCGGCAAGCGGCTACGGCGGCACGAGCTGGAGGCCGTCTATCGCAATGGCCGCATGCTCTCCAGCTCGATCATGAGTCTGTCGTTTACCGGCGAGGATGTCGAGGAGACTGGACTGGTCTGGGACGTCGGTGATGCCGATTGCCTGGCAAGGCCCGTCCCCGGGACGCTGGTGCGCGTGCCGTGGTCGCGTTATCCGCTCGCGCAGCTGCTGCTCATGTTCGACGCCGAGGAAGGCATGCCCGCGGCCACGGCCGACCCACGCCTGGTCCTGAACCGCGTGGTCGCCGCCATGCGGGCTGACGGCCTGTTCCCGGACGTCGCCGCCGAGCTCGAGTTCTATCTGTTCGAAAAGGACAATGGCCAGGACGGCAGGCCGGTGCCCGCCCAGCCGCCGGGCGCAGCCTGCCGAAAGCGGCAGACGGACGTCTACAGCGTCGCCGAGCTGGTTGACTACGCGCCGTTTCTGGAGACGCTGTACGACTGCTGCCGCATGCAGGGCATACCCGCCGAGACGGCGATCTCGGAATACGCCCCCGGGCAGCTGGAGATCACGCTTGCGCACCGCGGCGACGCGCTGCGCGCCATGGACGAGGCCGTGATGTACAAACGCGCGGTAAAGGGCGTCGCCGCGGACCTGGGCATGCGCGCCAGCTTCATGGCCAAGCCGTTCAGCAATCAGGCAGGCAGCGGATTTCACTTTCACGCCAGCGTGACCGATGGGCAGGGCCGCAACCTGTTCGCCAGCGACGATCCGTTGTCGCATCCGCTCCTGCGCCACGCCATCGGCGGCCTGCTGCACACGATGCACGATGCGTTTGCGATCTTCGCGCCCAACGGCAACTCCTATCGCCGCTTCCGCCACAACAGCTATGCGCCGGTGCTCCCGACATGGGGCTACAACAACCGCACGGTGTCGGTGCGCATCCCGCGCGGACCCGCGAACGCCTGCCACGTGGAGCATCGTGTATGCGGCGCGGACGCCAACCCCTACCTGGTCGCGGCCGCGGTGCTCGCGGGCATGCACTACGGCATACGCAACCGCATCGACCCCGGTCCGGCGGTCGCCGGGGACGGGTATCTCGCCGACGGGGCGCCGCTGCCGACCACCTGGCTGCACGCGATCGAAACCATGGGGAGGTCACGGTTCATCGCCGAGTACCTGGGCGAGGGATTCCGCAAGGTGTTTACCGCGATCAAGCGCAAGGAGGCCGAGACCTTCCTCGGCGAGGTCACCGCGCTGGACTACGACTGGTACCTGCGCGACGCGTGACGCGCCATTGCCGCGGCCGGACGGCGCGCCCAGGGGGATGACCGCTACTCGCGCAGGATGCGGCGCTTCTTCAGGACGCGCACGAGCACGGCCGCGGCGACGAGTACGAGGGCCCCGCCGAGCAGCCAGCCCGCTGCGACCCCGCTCCAGGCCGAGCCATGCACGATCCGCTCGTAGGCGACCAGCGCCAGGCACATGATCATCCAGGTGCAGGCGCTCGCGTAGTCCTTCATCAGCACTCGGCGCCAGTTGAACGCCATCCCCTGCATCGTCGCCCGCAGTCCGCGCAGTCGCGGCCACCAGCGAGGCACGCGCGCGCAATAGGCGGCGTACTCCTCCCCGAAGCGGGCATACAGGTAGGTCTCCTCGGCGGCGACGATCGCGAGGTAGGCGGACAGGAAATACAGGCCCCCGATCAGATACACCCAGGGACTGTTGTGTATCAGGAACAGGCCGGCAAGGATGAGCAGATTGCCGTCGTAGAGCGGATTGCGCGCGTGCCCGAAGAAGCCCTCGGTCACCAGTCGATCGGCGTGGACCTTCTTGTTCAGGCCGCCGCGCTTGATGTACGCGTAGCCGATGACAGCGGCGCGAAGCGCCTGCCCGCCCATCGCCACGAGGAACCCCGCCAGATCGAGCCACAGGTCGCTGGCGAGGCTGCCGCCGGCCAGGCGCGGACGGAAACCGAGGAACAGGACCAGCATCACCAGTGGGAAGACGCCGTTGCGGTACTTGAACAGCCAGTTTCCGTAGCCGACGAACCACGGCCACGGTGAGCCGATGCGCGCGGGGGAGACGGTGGCCATGCCTACTGCGATCCCGGCGTCGACGCGGCTACTTGACCGCCACGAGCCCGGCGAAGTTGTACCAGCGGAAGAATTCCTCGACGTACTTGAAGCCGACCGCGCGCAGCAACTCGCGGTTCTCCTCGGGGCGGTAGGGAATGAGCACGTTCTCGAGCGCCTCGCGCTTCTGCGCGATCTCGGTCTCGGAGTAGCCGTTGCGGCGTTTCATATCGTAGTAATAACGGATGAACAGGCGATTGAGCAGGCTGTCGGACATGGTCTGCTTCTCCACCAGGATGAGGCAGCCCTGCTCCTGCAGCCCCTCGTACACGTGGCGCACGACACGCTCCCGGTAGAGCGGTCGGACGAACTGCAGGGTGAGGTTCATGACCACGACCGAGGCGTTCTCGACCACGAACTTCCTGTTCAGGTCGGCCAGCCGCAGCTCGTAGGGGCGGCGCAAGCCGTGCGCCTCGATCTTCTCGCGCGCCTTGTCCAGCATGTCGGCGGAGTTGTCCACGCCCACGAATCGCACGCCGGGGCTGACCACCGGGTCCAGGTACAGCAGCGTCGTGGCGGTCGAACAGCCGAGGTCGTAGAGATTGGTCCCGTCGACGGCGAAATCGGCGGCGAGCTCGCCGGTCATTCGCTGCATCTCCTCGTAGAACGGCACGGAGCGGCTGACCATGTTGTCGAAGACGGCGGCCGTCTTCTGGTCGAACCGGAAATCGGACGCGCCGTAGACCTCCGCGGAGAAGAGCTGATCGCGGCCGTCATCGCGCACCGAGGAGGCCTTCAGTTCCTCGGCCTTCAACGGCGCCACCTTGTTGCTGTCGCGACCGACGCTCATGGGAGTTCTCGGAATGCTGACCTGATGCTGGTTGACTGCTTGCCGTGGGCCGAGAAGTCTAGCACAGGGCCGGCCCGGCGGCGTCGCGACGAACA
>CAZTPK010000097.1:0-6808 GCA_964614765.1 uncultured Gammaproteobacteria bacterium | reverse complement strand
GCTCTACGGCAACCAGGACACCGACGGCTCGCGCCGCATGCGCCATCACTTCATGTCGATGCGCCGCATCGGCGCGGCCGCGCGGCGGATGTTGGAGGAGGCCGCGGCCGCGCAGTGGAACGTGCCGATCGCGGAGGTCGAAGCCGTCGATCACGAGGTGATCCACCGCGGGAGCGATCGCCGCCTCGGCTACGGCGAGCTCGCCGGCGCCGCGGCCGCACTGCCGGTGCCTGCGCGCGAGACCGTCGAGCTGAAGGATCCCTCGAAGTTCCGCTACATCGGCCGCGGCGAGGTCGGGCTGGTCGACAACCTCGCCATCACCACCGGCAGGGCGCAGTTCGGGATCGACACGCGGCTGGACGGCATGGTCTATGCCGTCGTGGCCCGTCCGCCGGTGTACGGCGGCAAACTGAAGTCCTACGACGACACCGAGGCGCTGAAGATCCCGGGCGTGCTGAGGGTGCTCACGCTGGAGGCCGCACCCATCCCCTCGGAGTTCAATCCGCTCGGCGGCGTGGCGGTGATCGCCTCGAACACCTGGGCGGCGATCCGCGGACGCGACGCGCTGAAGGTCGCCTGGGACGATGGCCCTAACGCCTCGTACTCCTCGGATACCTACCGCCTCACGCTGGAGGCCGCGGCGCGCCAGCCCGGCAAGGTGGTGCGCAACGTCGGCGACGTCGACGCGGCGATGGCCGCGGCGGCGAAACGCGTGGAGGCGGAGTACTACATCCCCCACCAGGCGCATGTGACGATGGAGCCGCCCGCCGCCGCCGCACGCATCGTCGACGGCAAATGCGAGGTGTGGGCGTGCGTACAGGCCCCGCAGACCACGCGCGAAAAGATCGCCAAGCAGCTCGGCCTGGACATCGAGGACGTGACCGTACACGTCACGCTGCTGGGCGGCGGCTTCGGCCGCAAGTCCAAGCCCGACTTCGCCATCGAGGCCGCGCTGCTGTCCCGCGCCATGGATGGCAGGGCGGTGAAGCTCACCTTCACGCGCGAGGACGATCTCGCCAACGGTTATCTCAATACGGTGGCGGTGCAGCGACTGGAGGCCGGGCTCGACGAGAGCGGCAAAGCGGTGGCGTGGCTGCACCGCAGCGTGGCCCCGACGATCACCGCGCTTTTCGGCCCGGACTCCCGGCACGAGGCGCCGTTCGAGCTCGGCATGGGCTTCGTGGACACACCGTTCGCGGTGCCGAACCTCCGGCTGGAGAATCCCGAGGCCGCCGCGCACACGCGCGTGGGCTGGTTCCGCTCGGTGTTCAACGTGCCGCACGCCTTCGCGATCCAGTCCTTCGTCGGCGAGCTCGCCGCCGCCGCGGGCCGCGATCCGAAAGACTATCTGCTGGAACTCATCGGCCCGCCGCGCCGGATCGATCCGGATTCGCTGCCCGACAGCTGGAACTACGGCGAGGACCCGGCCATCTACCAGGTCGACACGGGGCGACTTCGACGCGTGGTGGAGACGGCGGCCGCGGGCGCGGGCTGGGGCAGGACGCTGCCGAAGGGCCGCGGACTCGGCATCGCCGCGCACCGCAGCTTCGTGACCTACACCGCCGTGGTGGTCGAGGTGGAGGTCGGCGACGCGGGCGAGATCACCATCCCGCGCGTCGACATCGCAGTGGATTGCGGACCGCAGATCAACCCGGAGCGCATACGCTCGCAGATGGAGGGCGCGGTGATCCAGGGCGTGAGCCTGGCGACGGTGAGCGCGGCGACCTTCAAGGACGGCCGCGTCGAGCAGAGGAATTTCGACGGCTATCGGATCACCCGCATCGACCAGGCGCCGCGCGAGATCCACGTCCACCTGGTGCCTGCGGAAGGCTACGATCAGCCGCTGGGCGGCGTCGGCGAGCCGGGGCTGCCCCCGGTCGCCCCGGCCCTCTGCAACGCGGTCTTCGCCGCGACCGGCAAGCGCATCCGCTCCCTGCCGATCGGCGATCAACTCAGCGCCTGATCGCGGAGGTTGCGGAGGGATGCCTCTCAGGTCTTCCCGGTCACCGGCGCCTCGCCGTCCGTCGCCTCGCGGGCGAAATGAACGGACGACCATTGCCGTCCGAGGAGTTTCGCTCCCTCCGCCGCCGGCACGGGCCTGCTGAACAGGTAGCCCTGGGCGTAGTCGCACTGGAATCCCTGCAGTATCCGCAGCTGCTCCTCGGTCTCCACCCCCTCGGCGATCACCTTCATCCTGCCCACCCGCGTGATCCTGATGATCGCCTCGAGCAGGCTCGCGGCCTGCGGATCGACGCCGAGCCGGCGCGTGAAGGAGCCGTCGATCTTCACCAGGTCGAACGGCAGCTGAGTCAGATAGCTCAGCGAGGAGTAGCCCGTGCCGAAGTCGTCCATCGCGATGCCGACGTCGAGCTGCTTGATGCCCTCGAGCAGCTTCGTGGCCGCCGCGACGTTCTCCATCACCAGCGACTCGGTGATCTCCAGCATGAGCTTTCTCGCGGGCAGGCCGGTCGCGCGCAACGCATCGCGCACGGTGTCGACGATGCCCAGGTCCAGCAGTTGCGCCGGCGAGACGTTGACCGCGATGTGCACCGGCCAGCCGCGCTCCACGCCCCACGCCTGCGCCTGGCGGCAGGCCTCGTGCAGCACGAAACGCCCGAGCGGCTCGATCAGCCCGGAACGCTCGGCAACAGGGATGAAGCGATCCGGGGGGACCATGCCGCGGACCGGATGCTGCCAGCGCACCAGCGCCTCGAAGCCGCGCAGCGTCCCGTTGCGAAGGTCGATCACCGGCTGATACGCGAGCGTGAACTCGCCGCGCGCGAGCCCGGCGCGGATCTCCGAGGCGAGGTTCAGCTCCTCTTCCACCTTCATGCGCATCGCCTCGTCGTAGACCAGCACCCCGTGATCGCCGTCCTTGCGCGCCGCGAACAGCGCCGTGTCCGCCGCCCGCATCAGCGCCCTGGCGCCGGGGCCGTGCTCCGGGGCGATGGCGATGCCGATCGCGCACGGGACCTCCAGAGTCAGGCCGTCGATCTCGAACGGGGGCGCGATCGCCGCGACCAGCCTCGCGGCGAGCTGCCTCGCCTGCTCCGCGTCGCCGTCCGGAAGCACCGCCGCGAACTCATCGCCGCTGAGGCGAAAGACGTTGTCGTGCCCGCACACCGCGGCGAGCCGGCCGGCAACGGCGCGCAGCAGCGCGTCCCCGACGTTGGGGCCATGCACGCCGTTGATGAGCCGCGTGCGCCCCACGTTCATCAGCAGCAATGCCTGATGGCGCCCCTGGGAGGAATGCGCGAGATCGGTCTCCAGGCGCTGATCCAGCCGGTAGCGATTGCCCAGCCCGGTGAGATCGTCGAAGTTCGCCGCGCGCGCCACGCGCGCCGCCGCGGCCCCGTGCGCGGCGCGCGCCATCAACAGGTGATAGGTCAGCACCGCGAGGGCGAAGGCCCCGGCCAGCGCGACGGCCAGCGCCAGCTTGTCGTAGACGTTGTCAGGAACGGTCGCGGGGCGCGGCGCAAGCTGGAGTTGCCAGGCGCGGTTCCACACCTTCACGGTGCGCGTGCGGACGTGCTCGCTCGCCTCCGTGAACCCGGGCGAAACGAAGACCGGCTCCTTGCCATCGAGCACGCTCAGCAGGTAGCGGGCGGCGATCGCGTCGGTGTAGACGTGTCCGACCAGCGCCTCGAGGCGAAAGGCCGCGTCGATCAGACCCACGGACTGACCGTCGCGCCGCAGGGGCAGGTAGACCACGATCCCCCGGCCGCCCTGGGTGAGCTGGAACGGTCCGGTGACGGACATGTCGCCGTTCGCCAGGGCGGCCTTCAGCGTCGCGTACGGGCCAGGACGGGTGCGGATGTCCAGATCGATGATGGCCTGGTTGCCTTTCTCCGGGAACACCCACCGGATGACGTGATCGTTGTCCACCCAGCTTATGGCCTGGAAGCCCGGAAACTCCGAGATCACCGACACCACGTCGGTGCGGAACTGGTTGTAGTCGTTGGATCCGTACCGCTGCCAGGCGTTGCGCAGGACACGGACGGCGCCGAGGTGGGCATTGACATACTCCTGCAGCCGCGTCGACAACACGCTCAAGACGACGTCGGTGTCGGTTTCCAGGTCGTTGTGCGCGGATTGCTGGAAGTGACGATAGGCAAGGATCGAGGCGAGCGCCAGGACGAGGCCGAGCACCAGCGCTGCGCCCAGGGCGCGGCGATGAACCTGCATAGGCAGGGGATTCGCGGCGTGATCGGTCATTCGTCGCTCTCTCGGCGGCGCGATGTCCGGTAGGGCATCGCCGTGCGGCGACGGACCTGGCCGCTGCGCGCCCCGGCATTCTATTCCAGGCGGAACCCAACTTTCAGCTTGACCTGGTAGTGCGCGACCTTGCCGTCCTGGATGTGGCCGCGGGTCTCCACGACCTCGAACCAGTTGATGTTCTTCAGCGTCTTCGATGCTCGCGTAATCGCGTTCTCGATGGCCTTTTCTATGCTGGTCTGGGAGGAGCCGACCAGCTCCACCACCTTGTAGATGTGCTCGGACATGGGTTTGCGCCTCCGTCTGTCGAAAGTAGAAGAAAGGTAAGGCCGACGGCACCTCGGTGTGACCACGGCATTGCCGGCCGGCGCGAGGCTGTGGTGCGCGGCCGCGCGATGCCTTCGCCAGGCAGTATAGGCGAAGGGTGTCGGCTCAGGGGAGGGAAACCCGGCAGGCGACCCGGCGCCCGCCTCATCCGCCGCGGAGGAGCTTGTGCAGGCGCGCGTCGAAGGTGCGGAAGTGCGTGCCGAACCACGAACCGAGCTGCTCTCCGAGCGCCCTTCCGCTCCCGGCGCCTTCGACCCCCGGATCGAAGTGGTCCGCGAGATCGCGGATGTCGCGGAGCATCTGCTCGTGCGCGGCGCGGTGCTCGTCGAACCCTTCGTAGCGCAGTTCCTTCATCAACTGCTCTTCGCAGTAGAATTCATCCGCGGCGAGCACGTACACCTGATCCAGGAACGACTGGAGGCTCTCGCGGTCGGGGCGGCCCCCGAGCGAGTGATAGATGTCGTTGATGATGTCGATCAGCTCCCGATGCGAACGATCGATGTCCGCGATGCCCATCCGGTACTCCTCCCTCCACTCCAGCAGCTCCGTCCCGGGCGCATCATCGCGGGCCGGCGGCGGTGCGGGCGAGGCGTTCATTCCGTGCCGGGGGCGCGCGGCGCGTTCGCGAACGGGCTCAGCCGCGCGAACATCTCCAGGCTTTCCTGCATCAGCGCGCCGAGCTGTTCCATGCTCTCCTGCTGGATCTTCTGCAGGTTCTGCGATGCCCGCGCTATCGTCTCGCGCTCGGCCTCGAGCATGGCATTTTGCGCTGCCATCGGGTCCTTGGGCAGCTCACCCATGCTCAGCGGGGCGAACTGCCGGAGAGAGGACTCCAAGAGCGACTGGTACTCGTGGATCGCGCGTTCCCAGGCGTTCTGGATGATCTTGCTGGCACGCAGGTTGAGCTCGAGTCCCTGGGCGTAGATCTTCGCGAAGTCTGCGTACGAGGTGCTGTCGAGGGCCATTGACGCCTCCTTCATGGTCTGATCGCCGCCGGTCCGGGTCGCTGCGGCGCAGCAGCGCCTGTCGTGGGAGGCGCGGCCGGTCATTACCGCGGGGACCGCGCCGCGAGGACAGTGTCGTCCCGATCAACTATAGACGCTGCACCGGCAACCCGCGACGGTGCGGCGGCTGCCGCGTCGGCCGCGCCCCGACGCTCACTTGTCCCACATCACGTAGGAGTCGTTCGCCGCCGCGGCCTTCAGCATTTCGATCAGCGGATAGGCGCGGTTCGCCAGGGTCACGCGCGGCTCCCGCTCCCCGGCCTCCTCCTCTTCGTCCCCCGGGCCGGGCGCCGGCTCGGCGCCCTGCAGCTCCAGGGCCTCGCGCAGGCGGTGCAAGGCCGCCGGGACCTCCTCCGCTGCGATCGCACCGGGGATCGTGCCGCTGTGTCCCATGAGCTGTATGAGCTTCACGGCGATATCGCCGAGCATGACGAATTCCGCCGACTCCTTGCTGCGGAAACGGACCAGCATGGAACTCCTCCTCGTTTGCGTTAAACGGCGGGATGGTCTCGACACGCCGCCATGAGGGACAAATCTACTATACAAATGATTACCGGTGCGGGCGCATGGTTCCGGCAGTCCCGGGCGGGGCGTTAAATGACGCCGGTCAAGGCCGCGCCGCGGTTCTCGCCCTAACCTGCGCACGGTGCATGCATCCCGCGACAGCACGCGGAGAGGAGGGGAGGCGAAGATGAATGACCAACTGGAACTGGCTGTCAGCCCCGACAAGGTGTGCTTTCTCATCGGCAAGGCGCGCGAGTTTCACGCCAAGGAAGACGTGGTGATCCCGGAGGAACCGACGGGCTCGGCCGAGGACTGGGCGCGGCAGGTGCTCGCCGATCACCGCGACGACCCCAGCTACCAGGAACTGCATGAGCTCATCGACGGCATGGACGTGGAGGAACAGGTGAACCTGGTGGCGCTGATGTGGCTGGGGCGCGGCGATTTCTCGACCGCGGAGTGGAGCGAGGCGCTTAAGGAGGCCAGCGAGCGTCTGAGCGCGCACACCGCCGATTACATCATCGCCACACCGCTGGTCGCCGACTATCTCGAGGAAGGGTTGTCCGCGCTCGGGTACACCTGCGAGGGCATCACCGAATAGCCGCGCGGTCAGGGCATCACGTCGTCGATCCCGTACTTCAGATAGGCGCCGCGCAGGTACAGCGGCCGCAGGAACGCGAGCGGAAAACGCGGCGGCGGCCGGCGGATGAACTCGGCGCGATCGTCTTCTCCCGCTTTTCCCGGCACGCCCGCGATGACCC
>CAZTPK010000096.1:0-6832 GCA_964614765.1 uncultured Gammaproteobacteria bacterium | reverse complement strand
GGGTCCTTCCACAGGGCGATGTCCGCGTTCATGTTGATCTCCTGCGGCATCCAGTGATTGGCGCAGGCGTCCAGGTATTTCTGCCAGGCCCACTTGTACTTGAACGGCACGAGCTGATTGACGTCGGCGCGGCAGTTGATCATCCGCTTGTCGTCGACCGCCAGACGGCGCGCGCCGAACTCCACCTGCTCCAGCCCCGTCACGCCATGTGACTCGGCATTGTCCAGATCGACCGCCTCGCGCGTGTTGGAGGGCATCAGGCGGCCGACCGCCTCCACCAGCGCGGAGTTGGGCACCGCCATGACCTTCGCCACGGCGCCGGCGGCATTCGTCGCCGGCGGCGCGGCAGGCTCGTACCCGGCGTCTTTGACGCTGAAGCGCGCGACAGGATCGTCCCAGTTCAACATGCGGTTCTCCCCCTTCGAATCTCGGTTCTGTTGATCTATCGGATCTCGCTGGCCGCGGCAGCGTTCACGATCGCCACGGTGGCCACCACCTGCTGGCGCACGTCCCGCTCCTTCACGAAGCAGCGCACCTCGCGCCCGCTGAGCCGCGCCGCCAGCGCACTGCGGCGCGACAGCCATGCCAGCGCGTCGAGATTGCTGACGTCGATGTTGGCCAGCCGCACGCGCTCCATGCGGCGATAGGCGCGCTGGTTGTTGACGCCGACATAACGGACCTCGATGTCGAAGCTGCCGCCGTCGATCACCTTCAGTACCTGGCCGCGTATGGTGTCTGTCATCGCCGATCTCCTTGGTCGTTCCCTATTGGCAGGCCTCGCATGCGGGATCGTCGATGAGGCAGGCCTTCGGCGCGGACTCCTCGGCGGCGTCGTTCTTCACGGCATTGAGCTTGCCCTCGTGCAGGGTGCTCTTCTCGACGTGGGTGGCGCCGATGGAGCGCAGGTAGTAGGTCGTCTTCAGTCCGCGGATCCAGGCGAGCTTGTAGAGATTGTCGAGCTTCTTGCCGTTGGGCTCGGACATGTAGAGGTTGAGCGACTGCGCCTGGTCGATCCACTTCTGCCGCCGCGAAGCGGCTTCCACCAGCCAGCGCGGATCCACCTCGAAGGCGGTCGCGTACAGCTGCTTGATCTCCTGCGGGATGCGATCGATGGGCGTCACCGATCCGTCGTAATACTTCAGATCGTTGACCATCACCTCGTCCCACAGCCCCAGCGCCTTGAGGTCGCGCACCAGGTAGGGGTTCACCACCGTGAACTCCCCGGAGAGGTTGGATTTCACGTACAGGTTCTGATACGTGGGTTCGATGGACTGCACCACGCCGCAGATGTTGGAGATCGTGGCGGTGGGCGCGATCGCCATTGTGTTGGAATTGCGCATGCCGACGTGCATGACCCTGGCGCGCAGGCTGTCCCAGTCCAGGCTCTGGCTGCGATCCTGCTCCAGGTAGCCGCCGCGGCATTCCTCGACACGCTGGATGGAATCGATTGGCAGGATCCCCTTGCTCCACAGCGAACCCTGGAAGCTGGAGTAGGTGCCGCGTTCCTCGGCAAGCTCGGTGGACGCCTTGATGGCGAAATAGCTCACGGCCTCCATTGATCGGTCCGCGAATTCCACGGCGGCCATCGACGCGTTCGGGATGCGCAGCTCGTAGAGCGCGTCCTGGAAGCCCATGATCCCGAGGCCGACCGGCCGGTGGCGAAGGTTGGAGTTCTTCGCCGCGCCGACGCTGTAATAGTTGATGTCGATGACGTTGTCGAGCATCCGCATGGCCGTGCGCACTGTGCGTTCGAGCTTGGCCAGATCCAGCCGCGCGCCGCCGCCGTCCCGCGCCACGTGATTGGCGAGATTCACGGAACCCAGGTTGCACACGGCGATCTCGCTGGCCGAGGTGTTGAGCGTGATCTCGGTGCACAGGTTGGAGCTGTGCACCACGCCCACGTGCTGTTGCGGCGAGCGCAGGTTGCAGGGATCCTTGAAGGTGATCCACGGATGGCCCGTCTCGTAGAGCATGGCGAGCATCTTTCGCCACAGATCCACGGCGCGCATGGTTTTGTGCACGCGCATCTCGCCGCGGCGCGCGCGCTCCTCGTAGGCGAGGTAGCGCTTCTCGAACTCCTGGCCGTAGGCGTCGTGCAGATCGGTGGCCTCGTCGGGCGAGAACAGCGTCCACTCCCCGTCCTCTACCACGCGCCGCATGAACAGATCCGGAACCCAGTTGGCGGTGTTCATGTCATGGGTGCGGCGGCGATCGTCGCCCGTGTTCTTGCGCAGCTCGAGAAACTCCTCGATGTCGATGTGCCAGGTCTCCAGGTACGCGCACACCGCGCCCTTGCGTTTGCCGCCCTGGTTGACGGCCACCGCGGTGTCGTTGGCGACCTTCAGGAACGGCACCACGCCCTGGGATTTGCCGTTGGTTCCCTTGATGTGCGCGCCCATGCCGCGCACCGGCGTCCAGTCGTTGCCCAGGCCACCGGCGAATTTCGACAGCAGGGCATTGTCCCTGATGGCGCTGAAAATCGCTTCGAGATCGTCGGGCACGGTGGTCAGGTAGCACGAGGAGAGCTGCGGTCGCAGCGTGCCGGAGTTGAACAGCGTCGGGGTGCTCGACATGAAGTCGAAGGACGACAGCAGATCGTAGAATTCGATGGAGCGCCGCTCCGGCTCGATCTCGTTGATCGCCAGACCCATCGCCACGCGCATGAAGAACGCCTGCGGCAGCTCGAAGCGGGTGCCGCGCATATGCAGGAAGTAGCGATCGTAGAGCGTCTGCAACCCGAGATAGGTGAACTGGAAGTCCCGCTCCGGCCGGATGGCGCGGCCGAGCCGCTCGAGATCGAAATTGCGCAGCCGCGGATCCATCAGCTCCAGATCGATGGCGCGGCGTACGTAGGACTTGAAATACTCGGCGTATCCCATCGCCATTTCCGACTGCGTGGCGCTCAGGGGACGGTTGTGAATGAAGCTCAGGGCTTCGCTGCGCAGCATGTCGAGCAGCAGGCGCGCGGCCACCTCGGAGTAGCTGGGCTCTTTTTCGATGAAGGTGCGCGCGCTCATGACCAGCGCCTTGGCGACGTCGGCCTCCGCCACGCCGTCGAAGAGGTTGCGCTTGGTCTCCTCGAGTACCCGCCGCGGATCGGTCTCCGGCAGTCCCTCGCACGCCTCCGTGACCAGGCGCTCCAGCCGCCCCTCGTCGAGCGCGATGCGGTCGCCGGCGGCGGTCGTGACGTGCAGTGCGGCGCGCGCGCGGCCCTCGGCGAACGCCTTCTCCTGCTCGAGCGCCCGTTCACGCGCGCGTTCCTCGCGGTAGAGCACGTAGGCGCGGGCGACCTTGTGCTCGCCGGCCCGCATCATCGCCAGCTCGACCTGGTCCTGGATGTCCTCGATATGCACCGTGCCGCCGCCGGGCAGGCGACGGGTGATGGCCGCCACCACCTGCTCGGTGAGGGCGGCGACCGTCTCGTGTATGCGCGTGGAGGCCGCGGCGCTGCCGCCTTCCACGGCCAGGAAGGCCTTGGTCATGGCGACGGTGATTTTGTCCCGATCGAAAGCGGTGACCTTGCCGTTGCGGCGTATCACCCGGTACTGCCCGGGGGCGTTGGCGCTCAGCTCGGTATCGAGCGCCGGCGCCGTAGGGTCCAGCTGGTCTTGGATGCGGGTGGTGCCGGCGACCGAAGAGACAGCGGAAATGTCCACAGCCATCTGCCTTCCTCCAGAAGATCTTTCGCGATCTCTTTTTGTGCTTTGCTCGGGACAGGCTGCCGCACCCGAGGGTGCACAGCCCTGGTGTCAAAAAAGACGGTGAGTGTTTTAACACCACAAGGAAAAGGGGTCAAGAAACCATTTAACCCCAATATCTTGTGCAAGACTCTGTGAGCAGTGGCTGAAAAGAGCAGGGATAAGCTGGGGATAAGGCGTCCGCCCCCATGGGATTCAGGGGCTTGGCCATGCCGCGGCGGGCCGCTGCGAATCCGGCGCAACGAGCGCTCCGCTAGGAATAGTGGGCAGCCGCAGCGAGAAAAACTAGATATCGGGCCCCGGCGGGAGTTTCAGAGCCAGGCTGATCCCGTCGGCGACCGGCAGCATGCTGAGGATGACGCGGGCGTCCTCCCGCAGGCGGGCGTTGAAGGCCCGCAATGCCACAGTGGCGGTGTCGTGGACCGCCGGGTCGGCCACCTTGCCGCCCCACAGCACGTTGTCCACGACGATCAGTCCTCCGGTGCGCAGGAGTTGCAGCGCCCGCTCGTAGTAATGGAGATAGTTCTCCTTGTCGGCATCAATGAAGACCATATCGAAGCTGCCGGCCTCGCCGTGGGTGAGAAGCTCGTCCAGCGTCTGCAGCGCCGGCGCGATCTTCAGCTCGACACGGTCCGCCACACCGGCGGCCTCGAAATAGCGGCGCGCCACGGCCGTGGACTCGGGGCTGATGTCGCAGGTTACGAGCCTGCCGTCCGCCGGCAGGTGCAGGGCGACGCTGAGCGCGCTGTAGCCGGTGAAGGTGCCGATCTCCAGCGCCCGGCGGGCGCCGGTGAGACGGGTGAGCATGCCCATGAACTGGCCCTGCTCCGGCGCGATCTGCATGTTGGCGTCTGCCATGCGCGCGGTCTCCTCGCGCAGACGGCGCAGCACCTCGGGCTCGCGCAAGGAGACCCGCAGCAGGTACTCGTATAGTGCATCGGTGAGCGTGATAGTCTTGTTCGTCATGGTTTCATTCCCCGGGAGGCCTTGCCCGTCGTGGACCCAGCGAGCAACGCCGAGCCGGACGCTCATGGTAGCGCGCCGGAGCGAGAGTCCATCCGACTGCTTCAGATCTCGGACACGCACTTCGGGTGCGACCCGGGTTTCGAATTCGACGGCGTCAATCCCCGGCGGTCGCTTGCCTGCCTGATCGCGCAGATCCGGCGGCAGGATCCGGTGGTGGACGCCTTCCTCGCGACCGGCGATCTCAGTCACGACGCCAGTCCGGAGTCCTACCTCGCCCTGCGCGACGCTCTGCAGCCCCTGGAGACCCCGGTGTTCTGCATACCCGGCAATCACGACGATCCGGAGACCATGCAGCGCTATCTCACCGGTGGCTGGGTGGCGTGCCCGGAGGCGGTGCAGCTGGGCGACTGGCACCTGCTGCTGCTGAGCACTCACCTCCCGGGCAGCCAGGGCGGACGGTTGGGCGCCGGGCGACTCGGCGCGCTGGACGCCGCGCTGAGCGCGCAGCCGCAGCGCCACGCGTTGGTCGTAATGCATCACCCCCCCATGCCGATCGGCAGCCCATGGATGGACGCCATGGGCCTGCAGGACGGCGAGGATTTTTTCGCCGTCCTCGACAGGCACCCGCAGGTGCGTGCCGTGCTCTGGGGTCACATCCACCAGGAGATCGAGGCGCAGCGCAAAGGCGTGCGCCTTTGGGGCGCACCGTCCACCTGCGTGCAGTTCAAACCCGGAGCCACCCGCTACGAGCTCGACGATCGGCCCGCCGGCCACCGCCGTCTGATCCTCTACTCCGACGGGCGGATCCTCACGCAGGTGGTACGCCAGGCGAGCGGGGACACGCGGGGCTAGGCCGAGTCCCGGGCCCGGTCGCGCCCCGCGCTCGACGGACCGCGGCGGCGAGGTGCGCGGCGTGTTGCGAGAGCGATCGCGGCGCACGTTAAAGCCCGGCCCCATGGCGGCCGTTAACCGTTCGAGGTTACACACGAACGGGGACGGAAAGCTGTCATGTTCGCGACGTACGTGCGCAAGCTCCGCGCGGGCTACCGCCGGGCCTTCAAGCGTTATCCGGTCGAAAGCCGTTTTTTTCTCTTCCTCACCGGCATGGGCTGCATCGGCCTGCTGCTGCAGAAGGAGTCGCTCGCCCAGGGCGTGGGCTACGCCGCGTTCTGGTTCTCCTTCATGGTGTCCCTGCTGAGCTTCTGGCACGACGACCTGTTCGCGGCGGATCGCTGATCGCCGGCGCGCTGCGGGCGCCCACAATGCCGTGACCGGTCGGCGCGGCCGTGTCGCGCGCGTGCCCGGCGCGCAGAATTCCGCTACCTCCTCACATTAACGGATACGCCGGCGTCCGCTCCCAACTGGCGTCGGCGGGATCGGCCGTGGCGGCGATGTGCCCGGAACCTCGCGCCATCGCCCCGCGCCCGACACTTGTGCCCCTCCAGATGCCACCCCAAGCCGGAGGTCCGGATGCCATCGCTGCCTCGAACGCTGTCGGCCGTGACGATGTTCCCGGCGCTCGTGCTGCCGGACGCCGGTCTGCAGGCCGTCTCGCTGCCCCTGCGCAGCGGGCCGGCCACGGTCGGACTTTTCGAACTTTACACCTCCGGGGGTTGCAGCAGTCGTCCGCCGCCGGAGAGGTGGCTCGGCGGCCTCGAGCGATCCCCGTACCCGTGGCGGCGAATTGTCCCCGTCGCGCTTCACGTCGACTACTGCGACCACCTTGGCCGGAGAGATGGCTGCGACTCGCCGCTGCACGGCCTGCGGCAGCGGGCTTAACGTCGGCGCGAGGGCGCTCGGCCCGGTGTACACGCCGGCCTTCCCGGTGCCGGGACGGGAATGGCGCGGCGGGTTCAGGGATCGCGCGCTGCCCGTGCCCGCCGGTGAACCGCCAGGCTTGCTGGCGCTGGAGATCTTCGACCAGGCACTGGCGCGTGTTGCCTTCCAGCCCGTGCGGTCGCGCGCGGGCGCCTGAGCGCGACGGTGGCGGTCCTGGGCGTCGATCTGGTCTCCGAGATCGGGGCAGGCGAGAACCAGCGGCGGCGGCGCGACCATGATTTCGTCGTGCGGGGAACCGTGCAGGTGCCGATGCGGGGCGAGGCCGGCCTTTACGTCGCGGCGCTCGTGTTGCCCGCGCTGGCGCTGCCCGCCGCGCGTCAGGCCTATGC
>CAZTPK010000095.1:0-6849 GCA_964614765.1 uncultured Gammaproteobacteria bacterium | reverse complement strand
GCGGCCCCTTCGTGCGGATCACATGATCCGGCGTGAGCGGCCCCCGCGCCACGGACGCGCTGGCGCGAGAGCTGCCGCTGCCCCAGTGGCCGGACGCGGTGAGCGGCGGGAACGGGGTGTCGGTCATACGCCTGCGCGGTCTGGCGCCACGCCAGATCCTGATTGGCCCTCCCGAGGCGCTCGCCGTGCTCTGGCGGCGGCTCGCGGCCGTCGCGCCGCCTGCCGGCGCACCGGCCTGGGATTTTCTCGACATCACCGCCGGGCTGCCGCAGGTGTTCGCGGCGACACGCGAGAAATTCGTCCCGCTGACGCTCAACCTCGACGTCCTGGGCGGCATCAGCTTCGGCAAGGGCTGCTACACCGGCCAGGAGATCATCGCGCGCATGCGCTACCGCGGCCACCTCAGGCAGCGGATGTACATCGGCCGCGCCGACGCCACCGATCTGCCGCCGCCCGGCGCGCGGCTGGCGGTGGAGGGGGCGGAGATGAGCGCGGGCGAGGTGGTACAGGCCGCCCCGCATCCGGAGGGCGGAATCGTGTTCACGGCAGTCACGCAAATGGAACTCGCCGGTACGGATCGCGTCCATCTGCTGAGCGCCGCCGGACCCGCGGTGCGCTGGTCGAGACCGCCCTACGACATCGAGCTTCCCTAGGACAGAGATCCCCGCAATGCTTCAACCCCGCGTGCTGTTGCTCCTGATATTCGCCGCCTGTGCCGCCCTGCTCGGCTACGGCTATTACCTGCAGTACGGGCGGGGTCTGGAGCCTTGTCCGTTGTGCATCTTCCAGCGCGTGTGCTTCTTTGCCTCCGGCCTGATCGCCCTGGCGGGCGCGCTGCACAACCCCGACCGCATCGGCATGCGGGTCTACGGAGGCCTGACCCTGCTCGCGGCCATCGCCGGGCTGGTATTCGCGGGACGCCAGGTGTGGCTGCAACACCTGCCCAAGGATCAGGTTCCCGCCTGCGGGCCCGGCCTGGAGTACTGGATGAAGACGCTGCCGTTCACCGAGACCTTCAGGAAGGTCCTGCGCGGCACCGGCGAGTGCGCGACCGTGGACTGGACCTTCCTCGGGCTGTCGATCGCGGAATGGTCGCTCATCTGGTTCGCGCTGTTCGCCATCGGCTGCCTCGCCGTCATCGTCCGCGCCGAGGACAAGGCCTATCGCCTCTGACCGCGGTTCGGATGCCCTGACAACGCTTGTACACGCCGGCGCCGGACGCGAGCGCGGCAGGCAAAGGGCGCGCGAAGGAAACTGTATCTTGCCGCGGCGGTCTACGCCTATAATCCCGGCGCAATCGGAGAGCCGCTCATGAAAATTGGATTGTGGACGTTGTGCACGGTGGCCCTGCTTGCAGTGGCGCTCAAGGCAGACGCCCAGGACGTGGACTTCGGCAGCGACCGGCAGGTCGCGCATCTGGCCCTGAAGGGCGTGCGCAGCGTGGCGGTGTCCACGCGCGGCTTCGCGCCGGAATTCGAGCGGTTCGGGTTGAGCGCCGCGGGCGTCAGGGAGATCGTGGAGTCACGCCTGCGCGCGCGCGGCATCGGGGTCGTCAGCGAGGAGCAGGCGGTGCGCGACCCGGCGGCGGCGCTGATGGATCTCACGCTGCACGCCAACGAGCTGGACTTCGGCATGTACTCCTGCTCGACCAGCCTGCAGTTGCGGCAGAAGATCCCCCTTGGCGCGAACTCCTCATCGTTCGTCACCGAGACGGTGTGGTCGCGCGGGACTACCGGCTGGAAGGCGGACCTGGACCTGAGACTCATCAACGGCGAGGTCGCCTCCCTTGTGGAGCAGTTTCTCCTCGACCACGCCGCGCAGAACCCGGTCACCCGCTGAGGCGCCGCAACGCGCCCCCCGCGCATCGGGGGTGGCGAACAACGGCGGTCCCACCGCCGTTCAGAACGGCATGCCGGGCGGCGGATTGCGCTTCATGTTGCGCATGAGGCCGGCAATGCCGCCCTTCTTGCCCATCTTTTTCATCATCTTCTGCATCTGATCGAACTGGCGCAGCAGCCGGTTCACGTCCTGTATCTCCGTGCCCGACCCCATGGCGATGCGCCGCTTGCGCGAGGCCTTGATGAGATCGGGGAAGCGCCGCTCCTGCGGCGTCATCGAATCGATGATGGCCGTCATCTTCTTCATCTGCGCATCGCCGGTCTGCTCCATGGCCTGTTTCGGCAGCTCGGTCATGCCCGGGAGCTTGGCCACGAGCGCCGCGACGCCGCCCATCTTGCGCATCTGCTGCATCTGCTCCTTGAGATCGTTCAGATCGAACCCCTTGCCCTTGCGCAGCTTGTCGGCGAACTCCATCGCCTTGTCGCGGTCGACGGACTTCTCCACCTCCTCGATGAGGCCCAGCACGTCGCCCATGCCGAGGATGCGCGAGGCCACCCGATCGGGGAAGAAGGGCTCGAGCGCGCCGGTCTTCTCGCCCACGCCGAGGAACTTGATGGGCTTGCCGATGACCTGACGCACCGACAGCGCCACGCCGCCACGGGCGTCGCCGTCGGTCTTGGTGACGATGATGCCGGTGACCGGCAACGTCTCGTTGAACGCCCTGGCCGTGTTGACGGCGTCCTGACCCATCATGCTGTCGACCACGAACAGGGTCTCAACGGGATTCACGGCCGCGTGCAGCGCCCTGATCTCCTCCATCATCTCCGCGTCGATATGCAGGCGCCCCGCCGTGTCGACGATGAGCACGTCCTTGAACTGGGTGCGGGCGTACTGCAGAGCGGCGCTGACGATGTCCACGGGTCTCTGGCCGGCGTGGCTCGGGAAGACGTCCACGCCGATCTCGCGGCCCAGGATCGCGAGCTGCTCGATCGCCGCCGGACGGTAGACGTCCGCGCTCACCAGCAGCACGTTCTTGCGGTCCTCCTCCTTGAGCCGGCGCGCGAGCTTGGCCGCCGTCGTGGTCTTGCCCGAACCCTGCAGTCCTGCCATCAGCACCACCGCCGGCGGCGTGGTCCGCAGGTCGAGCGCGCTGTTGGCCTCCCCCATGATGCGCGTGAGTTCGTCGCGCACGATGCGGATCAGGGCCTGCCCCGGGGTCAGCGTGGCGAACACCTGCTCGCCGACGGCGCGTTGGCGTACGTGCTCGATGAACTCCCGGACCACCGGCAGCGCCACGTCCGCCTCCAGCAGCGCCATGCGCACCTCGCGCAGGGTGTCCTGCATGTTCTCCTCGGTGATGCGGCCCTGGCCGCGCAGGTGCCTGACGACCCGGTTCAGTCGTTGCGAGAGGTTGTCAAACATTCAATTCTCCGAAACACCCCGGTTGGACGCCGGGAATCCTAACGGATAGCCGCCCGTCGCGCACCCGCTCCCCCTCCCGGCCGCGTCGGCTCTCCCTTCCGCGTCCCGCCCCCACTATGCGTACAATAGTTGCCATGAGTCCCGCCGTACTGAGCCTCGCCGCCATCGTGCTCTACCTGGTCGCCGCCGCCGTCCTGACCCTCGACGCGAAGGCCGGCGGGGGTACGCGCCCCACCCTCTCGGGCATGCACATCATCATCGCCTCCGCTGCGGTGCTGATACATGGCATCGTTCTGTACCAAGCGATGCTGACCCCGGACGGACTCAACGTCAGCGTCTTCAACACCGCCTCGCTGGTCGGCTGGATGGTCGCCGTGTTCGCCCTGATCGCCAGTCTCGCCAGGCCCACGCACATGCTGCTGGTGGGACTGCTGCCGCTGGCGGCGCTCTCGCTCGTGCTGGAGTGGCTCTTCGGCCGCGGCCACGCGGTGACCGGCCAGGTGCCCAAGGGGGTGGACCTGCACATCGCGCTGTCGCTGGTGGCCTACAGCCTGCTCATGATCGCCGCGTTCCAGGCGGTGCTCGTCGCGATCGCCGATCGGCAGCTGCGCAGAAAGCGTCCGCTCCGGATCATGCGGGTGCTGCCGCCGCTCGCGACCATGGAAGTCCTGCTCTTCCAGCTGCTGACCGTCGGGTTCTTCCTGCTCACCCTGGGCCTGCTCAGCGGCTTCATGTTCGTGCACGACCTGTTCGCCCAGCACCTCGTCCACAAGACCGTCCTGTCCATGCTCGCGTGGCTGGTGTTCGCGGTGCTGCTCTGGGGCCGCAACCTGCGCGGATGGCGCGGACGGACAGCCGTACGTTACACACTGGCCGGATTCCTGCTGCTCGCCGTCGGATTCTTCGGATCGGAAGTCGTGCTTCAACTGATACTGAAGCGCGTCTGATGCCGGCGGAGGCAGGCACCTGCAGCCCGGGCGCCTGCCTCCGGAACCCCGCAACCCGTGACCATGGAGTCGCCCCGTGTATGACATCTCCCTAGGCACGCTGTTTCTGGCGCTGATACTCATGCTGATCCTGTCGGCGTGCTTCAGCGCCTCGGAGACCGCGATGATGGCGGTCAACCGCTACCGGCTTCGGCACCTGGCGGCCAAGAATCAAAAGGGCGCCATACGCACCGTCGAACTGCTGGAGCGGCCGGACCGGCTGATCGGCCTGCTGCTGGTCGGCAACAACACCGTCAACAACGCCGCCGTCGCCATCGCGACCATCATCGGTCTGCGGCTGATGGGCGACGGCGGCGCCGCCACGGCCACGCTGGTGCTGACCATCGTCATGCTCCTGTTCAGCGAGGTGATGCCCAAGACGCTGGCCGCCCTGCAGCCGGAGCGCATCGCGATCCCCGCCTCGTTCGTGCTGCGCCCGCTCATGAGGATCGTCTACCCCGTGATCGTCTGGCCGCTCAATGCCGCCGCCAACTCGATACTGCGCCTGATCGGCGTGCACCCCGAACGGGCCGGGGAGATCGCGCTCAGCCGCGAGGAACTTCGGACGGTGGTTGCCGAAGCCGGAGCCATGATCCCACGCAAGCACCAGCAGATGCTCTTCGCCATCCTGGATCTCGAGAAGGGGACGGTGGAGGACATCATGGTGCCGCGCAACGAGATCACCGGTATCGATCTGAACGCCGGAATCACCGAGATCATCGAGGAGCTCACCACCTGCCGGCACACGCGCATTCCGGTCTATCGCGAAAACATCGATCACATCGTCGGCATCCTGCACATACGGCGCCTGCCCCGGCTGCTCGCGGACGACCGCCGGCTGACCGTGGAGGAGATCGAAGCGGTGCTCGACGATCCGTACTATGTCCCCATCGGCACGCCGCTGCACACGCAGCTGCTCAACTTCCAGCGCGAGAAGGAGCGCGTCGCGCTCGTGGTCGACGAATACGGCGACCTGCAGGGACTGGTGACGCTGGAGGATCTGCTGGAGGAGATCGTCGGGGAGTTCACCACCGATCCGCTGGCCTTCTCGCGCGACATCCATCTGCAGGAGGACGGCAGCTACCTGGTCGATGGCTCCGCCACGGTGAGGGAGATCAACCGGGTGGTCAAGTGGAAGCTGCCGACGGACGGTCCCAAGACGCTCAACGGTCTCATTCTGGAGACCCTCGAAAGCATCCCCCAGCCAGGCACCGGCCTGCGGCTGGGCCCCTACACCATCGAGGTGGTGCAGACCACCGGACAGTCGGTCAAGACCGCGCGCCTCATGCTCACGCCGAGCGCCGCGGAGACGGCGGCGTCAGGGCTGACCGCCGAGCGGGGCTCCGGCCCGGGCGCCTGAGGCCGTATAATCGCCCTCGAACAGCCACGGGGGCGGGACACGGCATGAGCACCGGGGACAAGCGGCACTTTCAGCGCATACCGCTGCAGGGCGAGGTGACGATCACCGACCGGGGGACGATCACGGGCGCGCGCCTGGTCGATCTCTCGCTGAAAGGCGCCCTCACCGGGCGGCCGGCGAACTGGTCGCCCACGCTCGGCGGTGAATGCCGGCTCGCGATCCGGCTGGAAGGCGCGCAGACGCCGGTCGTCATGGAGTGCCGCGTCGCCCACCTCGAGGCGGATCGAATCGGGTTCGCCTGCCACCACATCGACATCGACAGCATTACCTTCCTCAGGCGCATGGTCGAGCTGAACATCGGCGACCCTGCGCTGCTGGAGCGCGAGCTCTCATCGCTCGGTTGAGCACGGAGACGCTCGAGCGGGAACCGGGCGCCGCGCTACTGCCGAACCCAGCAGTCCTGGCGCGCAGAAGCGCGCCGCAGGCTGTCGATGTGCATCCGCGTGTCGGCGATCGTCCGGCCCTCCGAGTAGTTGTCCAGCGCGGTGTGTCCCCACACGTAAAACGCCTCCGGATAGACCAGCCCGAGCAGGCCGAGCGCGGCGTTGCGCGGATCGTCGTAGAAGTCCGGCTTGTAGTTGTAGGTGTACGGCGTCAGCCGCACGATCTCTTCGTAAATCTGCGCGCAGTCCGAGGTGGGCGCCGGCCACTCGTGATACCGGGGACCCACCACGAAGTCCTGGAGCTTCCGCGCCTCGTCGCCGATCACCCTCGCCACCGGGTCGCCCGGCTGCGGCGTCTGCGCGTTCAGTGGCGTCACCGCCGCGATCATCCACGCCGCCAGAAACCGCAGGCGGCCCGGCGCGGCAGACAGGCGACGCGGCCAACGCGCATGCATGACATTCAGACGGGCCGGACGACGCGACATCTGTATCTCCCCTGCGGGTTCCCTGTACGTCCGGATTAGCGGCCGCGGCGGCTGGAGACTTGAGCCGCCGGCGCCGGGCGCGTGCCCGCCAGATGTCAGCGCGGCCGGCGATGCCTCAGGGAAGCTCTAAATTGAGTCCATCCTGGACTTCAAAAAGCACGGTCGGCAAGCAGTGTGATTCTTGCCGACCTTCATTTTCACAGGCCTGCGGCCATCGGGCATGGCAGTGCATCCTTGTACCGAAGGCGGCTCTGCATCCTGCAGAGCCTCCTTAGCACTGGCGGGATCCTGATCTCGCCGGCGCCGAGGCGAGC
>CAZTPK010000094.1:0-6914 GCA_964614765.1 uncultured Gammaproteobacteria bacterium | reverse complement strand
CGGCAGCCGCGAGCGATGCCAGCTACCACGCAGCGCGACTACTACGAGGTGCTCGGCGTCCCCCGCCAGGCCGATCAAAAGGCCATCAAGGAGGCCTTCCGCAAGCTCGCCCTGCAGTATCACCCCGACCGCAACAAGGAACCCGGCGCCGAGGAGCGCTTCAAGGAGATCGCCGAGGCCTATGCGGTCCTCTCGGACCCGCGCAAGCGAGCCGAATACGACGCGCGGGGCCATGAGGGGGTGGCCGGCTTCTCGGCCGACGACCTCTTCGGCGGCATCGACTTCGAGGAGATCTTCGGCGGCCTGGGCTTCGACCTGGGCGGCGGCCTGTTCGACCGCTTCTTCCGCCGCCGCCGGCACGGCCCGGCGCGCGGCGCCGACCAGGAGGTCGAACTGGAGATCCCGCTGGAGCGCGTGGTCACCGGCGGTGAGGAGACGCTGCGGCTGCCGCGCGAGATCCAGTGTCCCGCGTGTCATGGGTCGGGCGCCGAGCCGGGGACCTCGCCACGGGTCTGCAAGACCTGCAACGGCACCGGGCAGAGAGCGGTGCACACGCGCGACGGCGGCGTGAGCTTCCACCAGATCACGCCCTGCCCGGACTGCCATGGGCAGGGCACGCTGATCGACAAACCCTGCCACGAGTGCGGCGGCCTGGGCAGGGTGGCGAGGATAGAGACTCTGACCGTGAAGATACCCGTGGGCGTGGAGGAAGGCATGGCGCTGCGCGTCGCGGGGCACGGTTCGCCCAGCCCGCTGCCCGGTGGCTCTCCCGGGGACCTCTACGTGGCGATCCGCACGCGGCCCGACGAGCGTTTCGCGCGGCGCGGCGCGGATCTCTGGCGCACCGAGACCGTGGAGGTCGCCGATGCGGTGCTGGGGACGACGATCGAGGTGCCGACGCTGGCGGGCAGCGCAAAGGTGAAGGTGCCCGCCGGCAGCCAGCCCGGGGAGATCCTGAGGCTGCGCGGCAAGGGCCTGCCGCAGTTCGGCGGCGGACAGCACGGCGATCTCTACGTCTCCATCCACGTGCACGTCCCGGAGCGAATCGGGGCCGAAGAGCGCCGTCTCTACGAGCGATTGCGGGCGCTGCGGGGCCGAGGCGGATCGTGAGCGCCAGGGGACGGTGCGGGGATTTGACCGCTGTCAGGCGGCGCGGCCGGCGAGGGTGCTAGTCTTTCGCTGAAAGCGGTGCTCGCGAGGGCGATCGAGGTGGCGAATGGCTGAAGGCACGGAGTCGCTACACCGCGGGCGCTGGGAGCATTTTCCGCACGGGGCCGACATGGGCGTGCGCGGCTACGGGCCGACGAAGACCGAGGCCTTCGAGCAGGCGGCCCTGGCGATGATGGCGGCGATCACCGACCCCGACCGCATCGAACCGCGCGAGTCCGTCACCATCCACTGCGAGGCGCCGAACGACGAGCTCCTGTTCGCGGACTGGCTGAACGCGCTGGTGTACGAGATGGCCACCGGCAAGATGCTGTTCAGCCGCTTCAGCGTGCGGATCGAGGGTACGCACCTGGACGCGCAGGTCTGGGGCGAGCCCGTGGACGTCGCCCGCCACCGGCCCGCCGTGGAGGTCAAGGGCGCGACCTACACCGCATTGCGCGTGGCGCGCGACGACAGCGGACAGTGGCTGGCACAGACAGTGGTGGATGTTTGACCCATGGACCCGAACCTCTTCACGCGACGCTCGGAGTACGAATGGGAGATACCGCGGCACGGGGCGATGCGCGTGCCCGCGGTGATCTATGCCAGCGAGAGGCTGATCCGGGATATGGATCAGAAGGTCTACGAACAGTCCGTCAACGTCGCCACGTTGCCCGGCATCGTCAGGGCCGCCTACGCCATGCCGGACGCGCACTGGGGCTACGGCTTCCCCATCGGCGGCGTGGCGGCGTTCGATCCGGACCAAGGCGGGGTGGTCTCCGCCGGCGGCGTCGGTTTCGACATCTCCTGCGGCGTGCGCTGCCTGCACACCGGCCTCATGCGCGCCGACATCCTGCCGGTGCAGAAGGAGCTCGCCGACCTGCTCTACTACCGCATCCCCGCGGGCATGGGCAGCACCGGGGCGATACGCCTCGACGACAAGGAGATGAATGCGATGCTGACCGGAGGCGCGCGCTGGGCGGTGGAGCGCGGCTGGGGCGTGCCCGCGGACCTGGAGCGGATCGAGGAGCACGGCCAGATGCAGCACGCCAAGCCGGGCAACGTTACGGCGCAGGCGAAGAAGCGCCAGCGCGACGAGATGGGGACGCTCGGAAGCGGCAACCACTACCTCGAGGTACAGGAGGTGACCTCGATCTACGACGAGGCGATCGCGAAGGCGTTCGATCTCGAGCGCGGCGGGATCGTGGTGATGATCCATTGCGGCTCGCGCGGACTCGGGCACCAGATCGGCACCGATTTTCTCAAGCGCATGGCCATCGCCGCGGTCGACCATGGCATCGCCCTGCCCGACCGCGAGCTCGCCTGCGCGCCGATCAACTCCGAGATTGGCCAGGAATACCTGGGCGCCATGCGCGCGGCGATCAACTGCGCGCTCGCCAATCGCCAGATCCTCACCGACCTGGTGCGCAAGGCCTTCGCGGAGATCCTGCCGCGGGCCGAGCTCGCGCTCATCTACGACGTCTCGCACAACCCCTGCAAGGTCGAGGAGCACCGCGTCGACGGCGAGACGCGGCGCCTGTACGTGCACCGCAAGGGCGCGACCCGCGCCTTCGGCCCCGGCCATCCCGATATCCCGCAGCCGCTGCGCGCCGCCGGCCAGCCGGTGCTCATCGGCGGCTCGATGGGCACGGGCTCCTACGTCCTGGCCGGCACCGCTGGCTCCGAGGAGCGCTCCTTCAGCTCCGCCTGCCACGGCGCCGGCCGCGCCATGAGCCGTCACCAGGCACTGCGGACCTGGCGCGGGCGGCAGGTGATCGACGAGCTCGCCGGGCGCGGCATCCTCATCCGCAGCCCCTCGGGGCGCGGCGTGGCCGAGGAGGCCCCGGGCGCCTACAAGGACGTCGACGAGGTCGTCGACGCTGCCGACCGCGCGGGGCTGGCGCGCAAGGTGGCGCGGCTGGAGCCGCTGGTCTGCATCAAGGGCTAGCGTTTGCTGGCGGGACTGCCGTGGACGCCGTGACGCTGTTCCTGTGCGGCGACGTGATGACCGGCCGCGGCATCGATCAGGTCCTGCCGCACCCGGGCAAGCCGCACCTCTACGAATCCTACGTGCGCTCCGCGCTCGGCTACGTGGAGATCGCCGAGCGCGCCAACGGCCCCATCGCTCGGCCGGTGGACTACGCCTACATCTGGGGCGACGCGCTGGAGGAGATGGCACGGGCGCAGCCCGCCGCCCGCATCGTCAATCTGGAGACCGCCGTCACCACCAGCGAGGAGGCCTGGCCGCGCAAGGGCATCCACTATCGCATGCACCCGGCCAACGTGCCCTGTCTGACCGTGGCCCGCATCGACTGCTGCGTGCTCGCCAACAATCACGTGCTGGACTGGGGTCATGCCGGCCTGCAGGAGACCCTGGATTGCCTGCACGCGGCGGGGCTGCGCACGGCGGGTGCGGGTCGGGACGCCGCCGCGGCCGCGGCGCCCGCGCTCATCGATCTGCCCGCCGGCAACCGGGTGCTGGTGTTCGCCTGGGGCATGGAGAGCTCCGGGGTGACCAGCAGCTGGGCGGCGCTCCCGGATCGCGCCGGGGTGAGTTTCCTGCGGGACTTCTCGACGTGGTCGCTGCATGCCGTGGCCCAGCGGATTGCCCAGTCCAGGCGCGAAGACGACATAACGGTGGCATCGATACACTGGGGCGGGAACTGGGGCTACGGCGTGGACCCGGCGCAGCGGGATTTCGCCCATCGCCTCGTCGACGAGGCAGGCGTGGACATCGTGCACGGCCACTCCTCCCACCACCCCCTGGGGGTCGAGGTGTATCACGGCAAGCTGGTGCTGCATGGCTGCGGGGACCTGATCAACGACTACGAAGGCATCGGCGGGTACGAGGAATTCAACCCGGACCTGGGGCTGCTGTACTTCCCCACGCTGGAGGCCGGCACCGGCCGCCTGCGGCGGCTGGCCATGGCAGCCGTGCAGCGCCGCCGCTTCCGCCTGGAGCGCGCCGGCGCGCGACAGACGCAATGGCTGGCCGATATGCTGACGCGCGAAGGCAGGCAGCTGGGCACGTCCGCGGAGAGGCGGGACGAGCACCGGCTGACGCTGCGCTGGGAGTGAGTGGCGCCGGGTGCGGGCCCGCGCCCGGCTCACTTGCCTTCCTGCACCTGGGCGTACCGGCCGCGGTAGTAGATGAGCGGCTTGCCCTCCGGCCGATATTCGCAGCGCAGCACCTCGCCGACGAAGATGACGTGATCGCCGCCGTCGTAGGTGTGGTGCGTGCGGCACTCGAAGCGCGCCAGGGTACCCGCAAGGAACGGGCAACCGGTGTCGGTCAGCATGTAATCGACCCCCGTCCACTTGTCGACCAGCGCCTTGGCGAAGCGGTTGGAGAGTTCCTGCTGCTCGGCGCCCAGGACGTTGACGGCGAAGTTGTGCGTGGACAGGAAGGCCTTGAGACTGTAAGCGCTGCGGCCCAGGCTGAAGAGCACCAGCGGCGGGTTCATCGACACCGAGTTGAAGGAATTCGCGGTGATGCCGATGAGCTCGTCGCGAGGCCCGCGCGCGGTGATGACGGTGACACCGGTGGCGAAGCAGCCGAGCGCGGCGCGGAACTCGCGCGTGTCGACGACCGGCTGCAGCGGAGTGATCTCCTCCGGGTCGGAATTATCCATGACGAATTCTCCCGCGGCCGCCGTCTGCATGGTGCTCAGGCCCGCACGCGCGTCTTTTCCGGATCATAGAACGGGAAGCGCACCACTTGCGCGGGGATGCGCTTCTGGTGGCCGTCGACCTTGCCGACCTCCACCTCCGTGCCGAGGGCGGCGTAGTTGATGTCGATGCGGCAGAGCGCGATGTTCTTGCGCAATATGGGCGAGCGCGTGGCGCTGGTGATCGTCCCCACCTGGCTGCGCCCGACGTGCACGCAGTCCCCGTGCGCGGCGACCTCGTTGCCGGCGAGCTCCAGGCCGACCAGGGTGCGCTGCGGGTTCGCGCTGCGGCGCAGCAGCGCCTCCTTGCCGATGAAGTCGTCTTCCTTGGTCTTCAGCGGCACCGCAAAGGAGATCCCCGCCTCGAACGGGTCGGTCTGGTCGCAGAACTCGTAGCCGGCGAAGACGAGCCCGGCCTCGATGCGCAGCATGTCGAGAGCGCTCAGGCCCAGGGGCAGCATCCCATGCGGCCGGCCCGCCTCCCAGACCGCGTCCCACACCGCCGGCGCATCCTTGGGATGACACCAGATCTCGTAGCCGAGCTCGCCGGTGTAGCCGGTTCGCGAGACCATGATCGGCGCGCCGTTGTAGTCCCGCAGGCGGCCTATGCTGAAGCGGAACCAGCCCAGTTCGTCCATGTTCGGCTGCGCCGGCGGCGTCCAGACGAAGGACTTGAGGATCGCGCGGCTGGCGGGCCCCTGCACGGCGATGTTCGCGACCTGGTCGGTGGAGGATCGCACCCAGGCGTTGAGCTTCAGCCTGGCCGCCTGCTCCCGCAGCCACTCCCCGCCGTATTCCTCCCCGCCGATCCAGCGGAAGTTGTTGGCGCCGAGGCGGAACACCGTGCCGTCGTCGAGCATGCCGCCGGTCGGATAGCACATGGCCGTGTAGGCGACCTGGCCGACGGCAAGCCTGCGGATGTTGCGCGTGACGGCGTAGTTCATCAGCTGCTCGGCGTCCGGTCCGAGCACCTCGAACTTGCGCAGCGGGCTCAGGTCCATCACCGCCGCGCGCTCGCGGCAGGCGTGGTATTCCTCGATCGCGCCGTGGCCGGTGTAGCAGCTGGGCAGCCAGTAGCCGCGGTACTCGATGAAGTTGCGCGTCAGCTGCGAGGTGCGCGGATGGAACGCGGTCTCGCGGGTGAGCTTGGGTTCGGCGTCGGCTTTCATGCGGAATGCTATCGCTCTGCTGAAGTTGTTCCTGGCTGGGTACACGCGCACGTGGATCTCGGTGGGATTCCACGCGTTGGCCGGATCGATGTCGTCGGGGCAGGCCGAGGAGGCGCACACCAGATCGGTCATGGCCCGCAGCAGCACGTAATCGCCGGGCCGCGACCAGGGCTCGTCGAGATAGTAGACGTTGTTGGCGTCGATGCGCGTGTTGTAGAAGAGATTGATCGCCGGCCAGCCGCGCCGCGCGCCGATCGTGTAAGGCGCGAGAGCGCCGTTGAAGTTGTCCGAGCAGTTCGCATGGCCGAAATAGCCCATGTCCTCGTAGTACTTCGCCGTGCAGGCCAGGCCGAAGGTGTCGTGGCGGCCGCAGGTGTCGCGCACCACCTCCACCAGCGGCTGCATGTCCTGGTCGAAGAACTTCGAATGCAGGCCGGGCGCGGGATAGGCCGCGCCCATCAGCGTGCGGGTGGATGCCGGCGACGCCCCGGATGTGGTAGACTTTCCGCAGCCGGGCTTGCTGGCGAACTTTTTCGCCAGCGGCGATGTGATTGATGTCAGCAGCTTCATCTCCGCAGATTGGTTGAAACAGCAGTACAACCAAAGCTGGCTGGATATGGGCACGATGCAAGGCCCCGATGGCCCGATTGTGGCCGGGGTCTGGAACCGCTTCAACGGCAAGAGCCTGGTCTGGTATCCCAAGAAGGCCTGGGATGAGGCTGGCTATGAAATCCCCCAAACCTGGGCTGAGTTGATGGAACTGACCCAGACCATTGCCGACGATGGCGACACCCCCTGGTGCATCGGCATCGAGAGTGGCGCAGCCACCGGCTGGCCGGCCACCGACTGGATGGAAGAGATTATGCTGCGCACCACCTCGCTGGAGAACTACGACAAGTGGGTGACTGGCGAGTTGAAGTTTGAGTCGCCC
>CAZTPK010000093.1:4099-6916 GCA_964614765.1 uncultured Gammaproteobacteria bacterium | reverse complement strand
GGAGATCCCAATCGGCCGGTTTCTTCATCGCGAGCTGGGGATGGAACTCGTCGAAATCGGCACGCCGTACCTCGATCGCCAGATGCTCGGCGCGGAGCTTTACCTGCTGCCGGAAGGGATCGTGTTGAGCGAAGGTCAGCACGTCGAGCGGCAACTCGACCGTGCGCGCGCGGCCAAGCCCGATCTGATCGTCTGCGGCCTCGGCCTCGCCAATCCGCTGGAAGCGGAGGGGTTTGCCACGAAGTGGTCCATCGAACTCACCTTCACTCCTATCCATGGTTACGACCAGGCCGCCGATCTGGCGGAGATCATGGCCCGTCCGCTCGATCGACGCACGCGCCTTACGGTATAGGGGCCGAGCATGCAACTGACCCTCTGGACCTACGAAGGACCGCCCCACGTCGGCGCGATGCGCATTGCCGCCTCGATGTCAGGCGTGCACTACGTCCTGCACGCGCCGCAGGGCGACACCTACGCGGACCTGCTGTTCACGATGATTGAACGCCGGGACCGGCGTCCGCCGGTGACCTACACCACCTTCCAGGCCCGCGACCTCGGCAGCGATACCGCGAACTTAGTGAAGGCCGCTATTGCCGAGGCCTATGAGCGCTTCAAGCCGCGGGCCCTGCTGGTCGGCGAGTCGTGTACCGCCGAGCTCATCCAGGATCAGCCGGGCGCGCTCGCGCGCGGGATGAACCTGCCGGTGCCCGTGGTGCCACTGGAGCTGCCGTCGTATTCGAAGAAGGAGAACTGGGGCGCGGCGGAAACCTTTTACCAGCTCGTCAAGGGCATGCTTGCTCCGCGAGCCGCGCCGGCGCGGCGGAACGCGCCGGCGCCCGGGCGCAGCCCGCGCGCCAACATACTCGGACCGACCTTGCTCGGTTTTCGTTGTCGCGATGACGTAGCCGAGATCGCCCGTCTGCTGGAGGAGCTCGGGATCGAGATCAACGTGGTGGCTCCGATGGGCGCGACGCCGGACGATGTAAGGCGCCTGCCCGATGCGGACTTCAATATCGATCTTTACCCCGAGATCTCCCGTACCACCGCATCGTGGCTCCTGCGCGCATTCGGCATGCCGTATACGAAGACGATCCCCATGGGCGTTGGCGCCACGCGCGAGTTCATCGCCGAGGTGGCCCGCCTCGCCGGTGTGGATGCGGGTCCCATCCTGGCCGCGGAGCGGCCGGGAGTCGCGTCGCCGGCGTCCTCGCGTTCGCGCGCGCCCTGGTACGCCCGTTCGGTGGACGCAACCTATTTGACTGGCAAGCGTGTGTTCATCTTTGCCGACGCCACCCACGCCATCGCCGCCGCGCGCATCGCCAGCGAGGAGATGGGCTTCACCGTCGTTGGCCTCGGCACCTACAGCCGCGAGTTCGCCCGCGAGCTGCGGGAGGCGGCAAGACTCTACGGCGTCGAAGCCCTTATCGCCGATGACTATCTCGCCGTCGAGAAGGCTATAGCCGCCGCGACGCCGGATCTGGTGCTGGGCACGCAGATGGAGCGCCACATCGCCAAGCGCCTTGGCATTCCCTGCGCCGTGATCTCCTCCCCGATCCACGTGCAGGAGGTACCGGCCCGCTACAGCCCCGTCTTCGGCTTCGAAGGGGCGAACGTGCTCTTCGACAGCTGGGTGCTCCCGTTGATGATGGGACTCGAGGAGCACCTGCTGCAGATGTTCCGCGACGACTTCGAGTTTCACGACGGCGCCGCGCCTTCCCACCTCGGCCCCGCTGTAAATCGTCGCGACGACGGACCGACGGCATCGGCAGTGGTCCCGGGGGCCGGCGTCGAGGCGGCCGCGGTCGCCTGGGGAAGCGATGCCGAGAGGGAGTTGCAAAAAGTGCCATTCTTCGTGCGCGGCAAGGCGCGGCGCAATACCGAGCGCTACGCCCTGGAGCATGGCGTGGCGACGATCACGGTGGAGACCCTGTACGATGCCAAAGCGCACTACGGCCGCTGACACGACGCCTCTGCGGGTCGTCATCGTCACGATGGACAACCATCTTGCCGGTGCCGTCGAGCGCGCACAGCGCGTGCTGCAATCGGAAATCAAGGGTCTCGCCCTGCACTTGCACGCGGCGGCGGACTGGGGCAGTGACCCGGCGGCGCTGGAGCGCTGCCGGGCCGACATCGCGCAGGGCGACATCGTGGTGGCCACGATGCTGTTCATGGAGGATCACTTCCATCCCGTGCTCGACGCCTTGCAGGCCCGACGCGAGCATTGCGATGCCCTGGTTTGCGCCATGTCTGCGGGCGAGGTCGTCCGCCTGACCCGCATGGATCGATTCACCATGGACGGGTCCGTCGGCGGTCCGCTGGCGCTGCTGCGGCGACTGCGCGGCGGCGGCAAGAAGGACGCCGGGAGGGATGACAAGGGTAGCGCCGGCGCCCGGCAGATGAGGATGCTCAGGCGCCTGCCGAAGATCCTGCGATTCATTCCCGGCACGGCGCAGGATGTGCGTGCCTATTTCCTCACCCTGCAGTACTGGCTCGCGGGTTCTGAGGAGAACGTCGCCAACATGGTTCGTTTCCTCGTCGATCGCTACGCCGACGGGCCGCGTCGCCACCTTCGGGGGAAGCTCAAGGCGCCGTTGCCTACGGAATACCCCGATGTCGGTCTGTATCACCCGCGGCTGCGCGAACGAATCACCGATCGCATCGACAAGTTGCCGCGCGCCGCTGATCCGCAGCGCGGCACTGTCGGTCTGCTGCTGATGCGATCATACGTGCTGGCGGGCAACGCCGCCCATTACGACAGTGTCATCGCTGCGCTCGAGCAGCGCGGGCATGGAAATGTTGCCGCCAGGCCCGGTCGGA
>CAZTPK010000093.1:0-4089 GCA_964614765.1 uncultured Gammaproteobacteria bacterium | reverse complement strand
CAGCGCGGCCTCTGTGTGATTCCCGCTTTTGCCAGCGGTCTGGATGCGCGGCCCGCCGTCGAGAAGTACTTCCGGAGCGATGGCCGCGCGCGCGTGGATGCAATCGTGTCGCTCACGGGCTTCTCCCTGGTCGGTGGGCCGGCCTACAACGACGCCGCGGCCGCGGAGGCGATGCTTGCCAGTCTCGATGTTCCGTATATCGCCGCACACGCCACCGAGTTTCAGACGCTTGAGCAATGGGAAGGCTCCGAGCGCGGTCTGCTGCCGGTCGAGGCGACGATGATGGTGGCGATCCCTGAACTCGACGGCTCGACCGGCCCGATGCTGTTCGCAGGCCGTTCCACGGCGAGAACGGCGCGCGCCAACGACATGCAGCCGCATGCCGAGCGCGTCGAGATGCTGGCAGCACGCGTGGCCAAGCTCGTGCAACTGCGAGCGACTCCGCGATCGGAGCGCAGAATCGCCGTGGTGCTGTTCAACTTCCCGCCGAACAGCGGCGCCACCGGTACCGCCGCACATCTGTCCGTCTTCGAGTCCCTGCATCGAACGCTCTGCGGGATGAAGGCGGCTGGATATCGCGTCGAGGTCCCCGCGAGCGTCGACGAGCTGCGCGCGCGCATCATTGGCGGCAACGCCGAGCGCTACGGCGCGGCTGCGAACGTTTACGCCCGTATCGGGGCCGACGATCACGTGCGTCGCGAGCGCTGGCTTGCCGAAATCGAGGCGCAGTGGGGCGCGGCACCGGGACGGCAGCAGAGCGACGGCCGCGCGATATTCGTGCTCGGCGAGCGTTTCGGCAACGTCTTCGTCGGCATCCAGCCCGGCTTCGGCTACGAAGGCGATCCGATGCGGCTGCTGTTCGAGAAGGGATTCGCCCCGACCCATGCCTTCTCGGCCTTCTACCGCTACCTGCGCGAGGATTTCGGCGCCCACGCTTGTCTGCATTTTGGAACGCACGGTGCGCTGGAGTTCATGCCGGGCAAGCAGGCGGGTCTCTCGGGGGCCTGCTGGCCGGACAGGCTGATTGGCGATCTGCCCAATCTGTACCTGTACGCCGCCAACAATCCGTCCGAAGGCACGATCGCGAAGCGTCGGGCCGCCGCCACGCTTGTCAGCTACCTGACGCCGCCGCTCACGCAGGCAGGGCTGTACCGTGGCCTCGTCGATCTCAAGGCGTCCGTGGAACGCTGGCGCGCCCTGGCTCCAGAGTCGACATCCGAACGCGAGCAACTCGCTGCCCTCATTCAGGCGCAGGCGGCAAGCGTGGAACTGGCAGCGGCCGAGCCTCCCTGGACGGACGGCGTCGACGACCACGTCGCTCGCCTCACCGATCAGATGCTGGAGCTGGAGTACGCCCTCATACCGTACGGCATGCACGTGGTCGGCAAGCCGCCGAGTGCCGCCGAACGCGTCGACATGCTCATGGCCTTGGCGCAGGCCACGCACGCGACCCAACCCGCGCGGGCCGCGGTCGAGGCGCTGGTGCAGGGGATGACGCCCGAGCAGTCCCTGGCAATCGCGGGCGGCGAGCCCGGTGCCGAGATGCTGGCGGTGCTCGCATCGCTTGCGGCCACCGATCGCCTGCTGGCCGAGGATCACGAGATCCCCGCCATCCTGCACGCGCTCGACGGACGCTTCGTGCGACCTGCCCCGGGCGGCGACCTGTTGCGCACGCCGGCGATACTGCCTACCGGCCGCAACCTGCATGGTTTCGACCCGTTCCGAATTCCCAGCGCCTATGCCGTCGCCGATGGCGCCCGGCAGGCAGATCGCCTGCTGGCGCAGCACATGCGTGACGGCAAGCCGCTGCCGGAGTCGGTGGCGCTCGTCTTGTGGGGCACCGACAACCTGAAGTCCGAGGGAGGTCCGATCGCGCAGGTACTCGCCCTCATCGGCGCCCGGCCGCGGTTCGACGGTTATGGCCGCCTCGCGGGCGCCGAGCTGATTCCGCTGCCGGAGCTGGGCCGGCCGCGGGTCGATGTCATGGTGACGCTCTCCGGCATCTTCCGCGATCTGCTGCCGCACCAGACCCAGATGCTGGCGGAGGCGTCGTTCCTGGCCGCGAGCGCGGACGAGCCACCGGAGAGCAACTTCGTGCGCAAGCACGCGCTGGCGTATCAGCGCAAGCATGGCTGCGATCTCGAGACCGCGGCGCTGCGCGTTTTCAGCAACGCCGACGGCGCCTACGGTGCAAACGTCAACCACCTCATCGACAGCAGCTGTTGGAACGACGAAGACGAGATCGCGGAGACCTACACGCGGCGCAAGTGTTACGCCTATGGTCGCGCCGGCAAGGCGGTGCGGCAGGCCGATCTGCTGCAGAGCGTGCTGGCCGACGTGGAGATCGCGTACCAGAACCTGGAGTCGGTGGAGCTAGGCGTGACCACGGTGGATCACTACTTCGACACCTTGGGAGGCATCACTCGCGCGGTTCGCCGCAGCAGAGGCGAGTCGGTCTCGGTCTACATCGGCGATCAGACCCGTGGTGAAGGCGTGGTGCGTACGTTGGCCGAGCAGGTCGCGCTCGAGGCGCGAACGCGCATGCTCAATCCGAAGTGGTACGAGAGCATGCTCGAGCACGGTTACGAGGGCGTCCGCCAGATCGAGGCGAGTATCACGAACACCATGGGCTGGTCGGCGACCACCGGCCAGGTGGCGCCCTGGGTGTATCAACAGCTCACGCAGACGTTCGTGCTGGATGAAGCGATGCGCGAGCGGTTGGCCGCACTCAATCCAAAGGCATCGGCAAAGGTCGCCAACCGGTTGATCGAGGCGCACGAACGCCGTTACTGGCAGCCGGACACGGCGATGCTGGATGCGTTGCGGCGTGCCGGGGAGGAGCTCGAGGACAGGCTCGAAGGGGTGGGAGCGAGGGTGGCGGCGTGATTACGACAACAACGGTTCCGGTTTCCACGATCGGGGGGCGCGCGACGCGCCCGGATGGGGACGGCAGCGTCCAGGTGCATCTCGACCCTTCGTTGAGGATAGATACCGCAAAGGTCTTCGCGGTCTATGGCAAGGGCGGCATCGGCAAGAGCACGACCTCCTCGAATCTCTCGGTCGCCTTCACCAAGCTAGGCAAACGTGTCCTGCAGATCGGCTGCGACCCCAAGCATGATTCGACCTTCACCCTGACCAAGAAGCTCGTGCCGACCGTCATCGACGTGCTCGAGTCGGTGGAGTTCCACTCCGAGGAGGTGCGACCGGAAGACTACGTCTACCAGGGCTACAACGGCGTCATGTGCGTCGAGGCCGGCGGGCCGCCCGCAGGCACGGGCTGCGGCGGCTATGTTGTCGGTCAGACCGTCAAGCTGCTCAAGGAACATCATCTGCTGGAGGAAACCGACGTGGTCATTTTCGACGTGCTCGGCGATGTGGTATGCGGGGGGTTTGCCGCGCCGCTGCAGCACGCCGATCGGGCCTTGATCGTGGCGGCCAATGATTTCGACTCCATCTTCGCCATGAATCGAATAGTCGCTGCGATACAGGCGAAATCCAAGAACTACAACGTCCGCGTCGGTGGCGTCATTGCCAATCGCAGCGCCGATACCGATCAGATCGACCGCTTCAACGAACGCGTGGGCCTGAAGCGGATGGCGCATTTCCCCGACCTCGATGTGATCCGCCGCAGCCGGCTGAAGAAATCCACCCTGTTCGAGATGGAATCCTCGCCCGCGCTCGAGGCGGTCCAACGCGAGTACCTGCGCTTGGCGGCGGCGTTGTGGGCCGGCACCGATCCACTGGTAGCCGAGCCGATGAAGGACCGCGACATCTTCGATCTGCTGGGATACGACTGAACATGGCTACCTCATACGTGCAGCGGCGCGGACAACTCGAGGCCTACTTCGATCGCACGGCCGTCGAGGCGTGGTCCAGACTGACCTCCGACGCCCCGCTCGGACGGATACGCGCCACCGTACGGGCGGGGCGCGATCAGATGCGACAGACCTTGCTGCAGTGGCTGCCAGAGGACCTGCGCGGCAAGCGTCTGCTCGATGCCAGTTGCGGCACCGGGGCGCTGGCGGTGGAGGCGGCGCGCCGCGGCGCGCGGGTCGTCGCGATAGACCTGTCAGCGACGCTGATCGCACT
>CAZTPK010000092.1:0-6958 GCA_964614765.1 uncultured Gammaproteobacteria bacterium | reverse complement strand
GCGGCGGACACGGCGCGGATGAGCGAGGACTTGCCCGCGTTGGGCAACCCCAGGACGCCCACGTCGGCCAACAGCCGCAATTCCAGGCGAAGATCGCGGCCCTCGCCTGGCTCGCCCTTGGTGGTCTTGCGCGGCGCTCGGTTGGTGCTGCTCTTGAAATGCACGTTGCCGAGCCCGTGCCGCCCGCCCCTGGCCACCAGCAACGTGTCGCCCTGCTTGACGAGATCCCCTATCAGTTCCTCTGTGCTCGCGTCATAGACGAGCGTGCCCGCCGGCACGCGCACATACAGGTCTTCGCCCTTGCGGCCGTTGCACTGCTTGCCCATGCCTGGCTGCCCGTCCTGGGCCTTGAAGCGCCGCTCATAGCGAAAATCGACCAGCGTATTGAGGCCTTCATCGACGACGAGGTAAATGCTGCCGCCGTCGCCGCCGTCGCCGCCATCCGGGCCTCCGCGGGGGATGAATTTCTCGCGGCGGAAACCCATGCAGCCATTGCCGCCCTTGCCCGCGTCCACGCGTATGGTGACTTCATCGACGAACTTCATGGTCGTGCTTCGCTCTTCAAACTCCGCAAACAAAAAACCCCGTCGTGGACGGGGTTCTCTGCAGATTCGGATATGCAGCGGTCTCAGCCGGCCGGCTGTACGCTCACATAGGTCCGCTGCTTCCTGCCGCGCACGGCAAAACTGACCTTGCCGTCCACCGTCGCGAACAGCGTATAGTCGCGGCCGGTGCCGACATTCTGCCCGGCGTGGTACTCGGTACCTCGCTGGCGCACGAGGATGTTGCCCGCCTTGACGAACTCGCCGCCGAAGCGCTTCACGCCCAGGCGTTTCGCCTCCGAGTCGCGGCCGTTGCGGGTGCTGCCGCCTGCCTTCTTATGTGCCATCGCTCAATGTCTCCTGCGGATTTCTGTCCGGCCCTCGGACCGGTTCAGGCCGTGATGCCCGTGATCTCCAGCCGGGTGTAATCCTGCCGGTGGCCGGCCTGCTTGCGATAGTGCTTGCGGCGGCGGAACTTGATGATCCGGACCTTCTCGCCGCGACCGTGCTCGACGACCCTGGCCGAAACCTTGGCTCCGGCGACCGTCGGCGTGCCGACCGTGACCTTGTCGCCGTCCACCAGCAACAGGACGTCGCCGATCTCCACGCTAGCGCCTTGTTCGGCAGGGAGTTTTTCGACGTCCAAGGTGTCGCCTTGGGCTACCCTGTACTGTTTTCCACCTGTGCGTATGACGGCGTACATACCGCGGGCCTCTGGGTGCTGTTGCGGAAACGAGGGGCGCGATTGTACGGAATTTGCTAAGCACAGACAAGGTAACCGGAGAGGGCCGGATACCCCACGTTCGCAGCGGTTGGATCGAGGCAGCTTCGAGTCTGCCGCGGTCCGCCGCTTTCTTTAGATTTTAAAGGTTTGCATTGCAAGGTCGATACTTCCACTCAGGACCGGGCCGTGCGGTCGCCCGCGCCCCGTGCGGAGAACCTGCAGTGGCCAGTGTCCGCGTACACCGACACAGAGGAGGACCCAGGCGATGAACGACGACTGTCTGACGATCATCCGCCCGAAGACCCAGGCCGATCGCCACCACCCGTGGGCGGAAGTCCCCTTCGAGCCGGCCTTCTTCTCTCCAGGCACGCGTCTGCTGCCGTCCCTGCCCGTTACCGGCTGGCGGCAGCGGTATGCCGAGCATCTGGGCTTTCATGTCACGGCGAGAAATCGCGACCTGCTCGCGCACGTGCGCCGGGTGCTGCTATGGGCTGCGGCGGGGAACCGCCAGGCCAGCTACCGCGCTCTGGCTGACCTGTTCCAGGTGCTGGGCACCAAGGGCTTGGAGCTGCGCAAGGATATCCTGCAGCGCGTGGCCCCCGTATTGTCGCCATCGCAAGTCAGCAGCCTTCGCGCGCAGCTGGCGGTGACCGAGACCGTCACCAGTATGTTCGATCTGCCCACCTCGCGCTTCGCGCCGAAACGGTCCGCCAAGCTGGTCACGCTGGGGGCCCGCGCGCACCGGCCCGGGGACCGCGCGCGGGGGCCGCTGGGCGAGGCCCGCGAATACCTGGAGAACGGGCAGGTCGAGGAGGCCAGAAAGGTCCTCGAGGCTGCCCTGCCCTTGCACGCCCACGACAGCGACATGCATCGGGAACTCCTGGAGATCTACCGGCGGGCACGCGACCTCGACGGCTGCCAGTCGATGTACAGCAGGATAAATGTCAAGGACAGCGCCGTCGAGAAGGACTGGCTGGACACCCTGTCCCTGCTCGAGGCTTCCGCCGCTGGCCGATAACTCCCGCCACCGTCCATGCCGGCATCCACCCCCATCCGCTTCGATCTCATCGGCGCCAACGACCGCACGCGCAACGCGTTGCAGATGGCTTTCGCCGGTCGTGCGAGGGGCAGTTGCGAGTTCGCCAACGGCGGTACGGCCGACGCGGTGATAGTCGATCTCGACGGCGTTGGAGCGCGCGCGGAATGGAGCAAGTACCGCCACCAGCACCCCCATCGCCCAAGCGTGCTGCTGACCGTCAACGACTGCACCGTGCCGGAGACGGCGATCGTGCTCATCAAGCCGATACGCATCGAAGCCTTGCTGAGCGCCGTGGACGACGTGCGCCGCCGTATCGAGACCGGCGACATCGACGCCCCGGGGATCACGCTGAGGGCGACGACCGAGACCGTCGGTGGAGCCGGGGGACCGACGACCCGGATCACCGCCACGACCCGGCCCTCCAAGCGCGAAACGACGGCGACCGCGCAGGCCACCGGCGGCTCACAGAGCCGCCGGGCAATCGCGGCCTCGCCGCCGGCCGCCGCGCATTCCGCGCCCTCGAAGCCCGCCGCACCGTCCGGGCCGGAACCGGTACGGGACTACCGCGACGTCTGCGGCAGCCACCCGGACATCAACTGCGAGGACATCGAGCAGGTCCGGCAGCGCTCCTTCGACGCCGAGGGCACGCTGCTCGACTGGTTGCGCCGCACCCAGATCCGCTCCGACAACATGCGCAAGCCGGTCAGCCTGAACATACAGGACAAGGACGTTGCCATCATTTCCAGCGTCGAACGCATCGCCAGAGTGACCCTGAGCGACGAGATTCTGAAGAACAACGCCTCCAAGCGCTTCATAGCGAATCAGGTGCGCATGACGGAGATTGCCACCGACGGCCCGCAGGCCGCCCACAAGCTCGTCGGCGAACCCGTGAGCCTGGAGGCGCTGCTGTGGAAGATGGCGCTGTGGACGTATCAGGGGCGCCTGCCCGCGGGCACTTCGGTCAAGGAACGGGTGTACCTGCGGCGCTGGCCCAACCTGCCGCGCCTGCTCGAGATCCCGGATGCCATGCGGATTTCCGCCCTGCTGATCGAGCAGCCGCTCGCCCTCCCCCGGGTGGCCGAGGCCCTGCAGATCCCGCAACGCCACGTCTTCGCCTTCTACGGCGCTGCGCAGGCCGCGGGTCTGGCGAACCACGCCAAGCGCGAGGCGGACAACCTGGTCGCCAGCGTGCCGCCGCGCAAGCACGTGGAGCGCGGCTTCATCAATCGGGTCGTCGGCCGCCTGAAGCGGCTGGTAGCCTGACGAACAGCCGCGGACCGCGCCATGACGGGCTCCACGCTGCCTATCGGTTTCAACCTCAAGGAGTACCGCATCGACAAGGTGCTCGGCAAAGGTAACTTCGGGGTCACCTACCAGGGCTGGGATACGCATCTGCAGACGGCGGTGGCCATCAAGGAATTCTATCCGAGCGAGTTCGTCACGCGGGATCCGAAGGGAAGCGGCAGCGTGTTGCTGAAGTCGGAGGAATTCAGCGAGCTGTACAAATGGGGCCGGCAGCGCTTCATCGCGGAGGCGCAGGTGCTCGCGCAGTTCAGGCACCCCAGCATCCTGCGGGTGGCGCGGTTCTTCCCGGCCAACCACACCGCCTACATCGTCATGGACTTCGAGGGCGGGCAGAGCCTGAGCGAGGTTCTGCGCGCAGCGAAGGAGCCTCTTTCCGAGCAACAGCTGCGTGCCATCTTTCTGCCGCTCCTGGAGGGCTTGCGCATCGTCCACGAGAAGAAATACCTGCATCGCGACATCAAGCCCGCGAACATACAGATCCGGAACGACGGCACGCCGGTGCTCATCGACTTCGGCGCGGCGGAAATGGAATTCGGCAGCAGCAGCTCCGAGGACGTGCAGGTGCTCACGCCGGGCTACGCGCCAATCGAGCAGCACTCCCCGGACATGCCGCAGGGACCATGGTCGGACCTCTACGCCGTGGGCGCGACGCTGTACCGCTGCATCAGTGTCGGTCCGCCGGTCGATGCGGCCCAACGCCAGCGCGCCGCCGAGGAGAACAAACCGGACCCGTTGGTGCCCGCGGTCACATTGGGCAGCGAGCGGTACAGCGAGGATTTCCTGCGGATCATCGACTGGATGATGCAGCTTCGCGCCGAGGACCGCCCGCAGTCGGTCGGAGAGGTGCTCGCTCGTCTGCGCGGCGAAAGCAAGGCCCCGCCCATCACCGGCAGCCAGACATTTTCCTACGTTCCGAAGCGCGCTGCCCGCAACTTCAAGATCGTGTTCGCCGGTCCGGTCGGGGCGGGCAAGACCACCGCGATCTCGGCGCTCAGCGACATACCGCTGGTCACCACCGACGCGCGGGCGCGCGACATGACACGCAGCCGCAAGGCCACCACGACCGTGGCAATGGATTACGGGCTGATGCGCCTGTCGGACTCCGAGCGCGTGCATCTTTACGGAACGCCCGGGCAGGAGCGGTTCGATTTCATGTGGGACATCCTGCAGACCGGCGCGCTCGGCCTGGTGATCCTGATCGACAACTCGCGCAAGGAGCCGATGAAGGATCTGGATTTCTATCTGAATGCCTTCCAGTCGCTGATCCAGCGCACCCGGCTGGTAGTCGGGGTCAACTTCACGGCCGCCGCGCGCAAGCCCGATATCGACGACTACCACCGCCACCTGAGCGGGGTACAGCGCGGGTTCGCGCTCAACGCGCCGATATTCGAGATCGATGCGCGCCGGCGCGGTGACGTGTCGATGCTGGTACAGGCATTGCTCTTCTCCATCGACCCTGGCGTAAAGGACTATCATGTCTGAGTACGAACTCATCTCCAACGCCCACGTGGGCGTCACTCCCGCCGGCGCCTACTACGCCTCCTCGGCCCGCGAACCCACGGCGGCGCGAACGCTGCTGTTCGCACTGATGGCGCAGTCGCTGACACCGACACTGTCCGCGGAGAAGGTCTGCCAGTGGGCGCAGACGAACAACGAGGACGAAGCCGCAGAGCTGCTCTACCGCATGCAGAGCGTGGGCTGGATAAAGGGTCTGCGCGCCGCGCAGACCGCGCCGGAGACGCACATGGAACGCGACGTTCCGGGCCTGCTGAAGGAGCTGGCGGTCGACGGCCGCGCGTTGCTCGCTGACTCGCAGGGCTTCTTCCTCTCCGCCAGCGGCTTCACCCACGAGACCGCCGAGGCGCTTGGCGCCCTGGCCGCCGACATCGGCGTCGTTGCCTCACGCCACGACGGTCTGGTGCGCGAGAACCTCGGCATCGATTCGGCCGCCTGGTCCGTGGTCGACGCGGCCGGTCATAGCCGCATGGGATTCTGGCCGCTGTTCATCGGCAGCCAGCATTTCGTGCTCGTGGTGAGCGGCGAGCCATGCCTGCACCGCACCGCCTTCGCGCACCTGGTGTGGGGGCTCACACGCCGATATGCCGGTGAACACGACACCTCGCGCCGCGCGAGCACCGTCAGAAAATAGAACCTGGAATCGAAACCCGGAGCCACATCGTATGCGTGAAGAAATGATCCGTTCCATCCTGAGCGACCTCAACGGCAGCTCCGCCGATATCACTGCCTCGGCGGTGATCTCAACGGATGGCCTGATGATTGCCAGCCTTCTGCCCGCCAGCATGGACGAGGACCGAGTCGGCGCCATGAACGCCGCGATGCTCACTCTCGGCGATCGCAGCGCCGCTGAGCTCGGCTGCGGAGCGCTCGAGCAGGTGATGGTGAAGGGCAAGGACGGCTACATTCTGATGACCCACGCCGGCGAAGACGCGGTGCTGTCCGTGCTCGCGCGGCCCAGCGCCAAGCTCGGACTCATCTTCCTCGACGCCCGGCGCGCCGCCGAGGGCATCGCCAAGCTCCTGTAGGCCCGTCGTCAGGACGGGACCGGCACGACAAATCGATCTGGAGAACACCCCATGGCCGTACTGAGAGTTGGGATTGGACACGCAAAGACCGCACGCGAGGCCGCCGAGACGGCGATGCAGAAGACGCCGAAGCCGGACCTGACGATTGCCTTCAGCGCCTTCGGCAAGGATCCGAAGGAGAGCTATGACGCAATCCGCTCCGTCGTCGGCAACTCCGCAATCATCGGCGGCACCTCCTGCGGGGAGATCACCAGCGCCATGCAGGGGCCGCAGAACGACACGGTCGCGGTGATGACCCTGCAGAGCTCCTATCTCAGCATCGGCGTGGGAGTGGGCGAAAACCTCTCGACCGATCCCAAGGCTGCGGCCGAACAGGCGGCCGCCGGCGCGCACAAGTCGCTGAAATCCAATCCCACGGTCATGTCGCTGATGGCCATCGCGCTCGACGGCAAGAACGCGTCCGAGGCCTCGCGACTGAAGCCGTTCGTCAACGTCATCATCCCCGACGGCTCCACGGCGCAGGAGGAGCCGTTCATGCGCGCGCTCATCAAGGAGACCGGCACGGTGGCGCAGATAGTCGGCGGCTCCACGGCCCACGATTTCAATGCCAGCACGACTTTCCAGTTCGGCAACGGCGTTTATCAGAATGCCGCGGTGCTGGCCACCATCAGCAGCGGGCTGAAGCTCGGGACCGCGATGGGGCACCCCTATTTCCCCGGCACCAAGGGCGCGGTCGTGACCCGCTCGCAGGGCCGCACGGTCTATGAGCTGAACAAGCGCCCGGCCACCGAGGTGGTCAAGGAGA
>CAZTPK010000091.1:0-6996 GCA_964614765.1 uncultured Gammaproteobacteria bacterium | reverse complement strand
CCTCTCAAACGGCTATCGCCGATCAGTCCGCGTCCGCCGCAGCTTCGGAGTTGGGGGAAACGCCCAGCATCCTGTGCGCAGATGCGACGACGCGACGCAAGGCGCGCTGCTTGCGGCGTATCTCATGCAGCCGGCGGGCGAGCTCGGGGCTGTCCCGATCCGCGCGACGCCGTCGCCCGTCCTCCACGACCTCCGGCGGCACGAGGCCCTGCAGCGGGTCGCCTTCGATGCAGCGGACGATGAAGTGGTTGCCCGCGTCGATGGCCGCGCGATAAACCGCGGCTATCTCGGTCGCGGCCTTCTGCCGCAGCACACCGCGCACCTCCGTCTGCCTGAGAAAGTCGAGCAGGGCGTCTGCGCCCTTCGCATCCTCCGGCACGCGGTACAGGGTCATCTCGATCTCGGCGGCCTGTTTGCCGTAGCGCATGCCATCGACGATGCCGACGATGGCGCGGTTCGTGTCCGAGGCCATGCGCACCAGTCTGCTCCGCGCCTCCTCCCGCGGCAGATCCTGGGTGGCCAGGACGCCCCGGCACGCCGCGTCGAACGTGGTCATCAGTGCGATGACGTTACGGATGGGCAGCTCGGTGGCGGCGAGGAAGTCCTCTTTGAAGCCCTCGTTCCTGAGTGCCTCGAGCTCCGTCGCGGCGGTCCTGCGTACGTCGTCGAGCGTGGTACGGGCGGCAGGATTGCTTGCATTCATCGAGGATCCTCGGTGGCCGAAGTGCGCAGGGGCGAGCATATTCCGGCGGCGCCGGCTCCGACGGCCGGCGCTGGCGCGGAAAATGCGAACCGGCGCGGCGGACGGGACAGCGCCGGACGCGGCGGGAGCGGCCCTCCACAACGACGCTCGCGCGACCGCCGGCCTTGGGCGGAGGCACGGCGGCGCGGTTGATCGCGAACCTCACGGACCAGGAACCCTAGCACGTCCGCGTGCCGGACGCTAACTCGCAAGGCGCCGTTTGCTTTTCCCGGGCAATGGGGTCAGACTTCCTGCGCGCGACTCACCACACCGATCTTCACGTCCAGGACCACATCCCGGAATGACGGGCGCTGGCGAACGCCAGCTGCGGTTCCGTCAGGCTCGCATCGTTCGCACGTCGCGAGAGCGGGATGGGCTCGCCAGTCGATGTCGACCCGGCAGCCGCAGTTCGTACGCATCCGCCGCCCGGACACCAGCGGTCGAAGCAAATTCGTTCCGGTCTGCGATGTCCGGTTTCGACCGTTCCTCGACGGCATGATGCCCCGATGCATGAACCAGGAGGTTGCCATGCTGCTTTTCGTCTGGATAGTGCCCGGATTCATCGTCGGGTTCGTATTCTCCAAGGTTACCGGACTTTCGGACGACGATGACGTCCTCGTCGACATCGTCATCGGTATCGCCGGCGCACTGACCGGGGGCTGGCTGTATGAGGTTGCGCTGGAGCCGGACGCGGCGTCCCCTACGGCCTACCGCCGGGCGGCGGCAGTCGCCGCCGCGTCGGTGTTTCTTCTCCTCTATCATGCCGTCATCTCACGCACTCGCTGACCGCGCCCGCGCGCGGCGGCCCACGCAGACGGCTCGCCGTGCGTCGCTGGCTGCCCGAGTCCGCCTCGTGCTGGCAGGCGTAGAGGGTTGCTCCGCAACGGTGTGCTCGAATTTCGCGCCACGACAGTCCGCGACAAATGAATGAATACGACAGCAAGCTCGCCGTCGCCCTGGAGATCGCACTGGATGCCGGCGTGCTCGATCGCTGCGTGATGCACGATGCCGTTTTCGAGGGCGACGGGGATCTCCAGCACGCCTTCGATCTTGGCGGGGCGAGGCTCGCGACGGGCGCGCTGGGCCAGAACTTTGACGGGCGCGATGATCTGAACGAGTTCATTGCCGAGGTCGTCGCCGACCATCGCGGCGAGGAATGCGCGCGTTGCCGGGAACTGCGCATGCAACAGGCGCCGGTGGCCGCCGCCGGGAAGCGGCCGCAGCACTGACGCCGGTTCCGCGCCGCCCCGGCTCAAAAGTTGAACAATCCGTGTCACCGCGGGAAACCTTACAGGAGTCGGTCAATCATGCAAAAGGCAGAGCTTCAAAAGAAGAGATGGTAGTCCACACCCGAGAGTAACGATGATCGAATCAATCGGCTGAGGACCCCGCAGGAGTGCGAGATCTTCTCGAAAAACGTCACGGAACGCGGCTTTCCGGAGCTTGCCGCGCGGGCGATGCGGCGGGCGATCCAGTTGCAGTCAGCCGCGCACGACGTGCAAAGCGAGGCGGAACGCGACGGCCTGCAGGCGGTGTACGCGTACGAGCAGACTCTCAGTGCGGCGCGGCGCAAGAGGACGCGGGCGACAGGGGCGTGGAGGATCATCAAGAGCCGTGGAGTCATCGAAGCGATCCGGTCTCTGGCGAATCGTCAGGCCGGCGAGATCGATTATGCCAACCTGCGTGAGACGGGGATGCAGGATCTCGCCTTCGAGTCGATAGTGGTCAAGCATGCCGCGGTCTTCGATGCGGAGACCGTTCGGCGATGCGAGGACCGGCTGGCGGCCTGGACGCACGTCTGATCTCGGATCAGATGCGCCCGTGTAAGAGGGAGGGTGCCACGGGTTGCGGTCGTTCTTGTTTCTTTGCCATCGCTCAGGGCAGCACGTTGAGCACGGGCCCGCGGTGACAGGCGATCTGATCCGCCGGCGGCAGTAGCAGCACCCGGCTGTGCAACTGGTAGCGACCCACGTCCGGCAAGGTGAGCGTGTGGTGATCGATGTATTCGAAGACCCGAGGCTCGAGGTGACCCTCCTTGGCCGCGAGGAGGGCGGGTCTGCGGCGTGCGAGGTCGACGGCGTAGGTCTCTATGCGATAGGGCGCTCGCTGTCGGGCCAGCGCCCCTGCGTGCGCCCCCGTCAGCCTGAAGCGGATCTCGGCACTCGGCGGATGGTCGGGCGCCGTCCCCGCAAACCGGACCTGCAGCACCTCGATCCACGGCCGCCGCGCGAAGCGGGCGGCGTGCCGTCTGTCCGGCGACGGCGTCCCATCGTGAAAGGCATCCTCCGCGGTGGCGCCGATGGCGAGTTTGACGGCCGCCGGCAGTTTCACCCTGGCCATGATCCAGTCCGACCAGCGATCGCGCCCCGGCGGCGCGAGCTGCGTCTCCTCGCCGGAGGCGGCGTCATAGATGCGCACCAGCCAGTCGGGTCGGCCGCCGCGGTCGGCGCAGCCGTCGAAGAAGACAGTGAACTCACCCAGCGCCTGCGGAGCCCGGTCCCGGGCATGCGGTGTCGGCGCGCCCCGTCGCGGCGACGTCCTCTCAGATGCCGCGGACACGGACGAGTCTTGCGCCGGGTGGTGGGGGATGCGCGCCATTCCGTGCGGGTCCGTCAGGGTCTTCTGCCCGGTGGCGCCTCACTGGGGACGGTAGTCCGCAACGACGACGATCACCGGGACGCCATTCACCTGGTCGGGAAACGCCGCTTTCGCGGAGGGCGGCGCATGCGGGTCCACGTGGATGCGCACCGCGAGCGCCCCGCCCGCCTTGCCGATGTCGATCATCCTGACCGTCGGATCGCCCAGCAACCGTGCCGCGAGTGCCTGCCGGGCCTTCCGCACGCGCTGCAACTGACCTGTCGTGTTCGGCATCATGACACGTGGCGGCGGCGTGGCATTCGCATGCATGCCTGCGCCGGCTCAGATGACGACTGCGACATCCAACGCGTTCAGCACCGCCGGCATGTCCATGGCGAGTGCCGTCTCCGGTGCGTCGCTGCCCGCGAAGTGCAGCCCGACGGCTCGTCGGCTCATCATCTCCAGCCACCAGGAACCGGAATCGCCGCCGGCGCTGCCCTCGCCTCCCGCATGCGGCGGTTCGATGCTGATCACCCGCCGGATGACGCGTTGCACGCCGCTGTAGGTCAGCTTCGCCTCGCCCTCTATGCCCACCACCGCTCCGTGGGTAACGGCCGTGCGCCGACCGGACTTGACGGTTCGCATGTCCAGTTCCGCGCTTCCCACGCCGCGCACCGGGCCAAGCTGCAGCTGGTCGTTCAGCAGCTCGCGCCTGCCTGTCAGCGCCGCTACGGCGGCGTCGAGATTCGCGGCCATGGCGTCACGCGTCAGGGCGGCGACGGCGTCGGCCGCGGAGCCGCCGTCCAGTCGGCCGGGTTGAACGATGCGCTGGCCTGCACGCGCACGCCACGACGCAACGAGCACGTGCCAGTTGCTCAGGATCATCTCCGCACCACTCGCACGATCGACCACCAGGCCGCCGAGGGTCGCATACGCATGGTGGTATTCATCCGAAATGCTGACCCCGCCGCGCAAAGGGTCGAAGCGGCGGCCCCGCACGCTCGTCGGCGCGGATCTCGGTGCGTATGACCACGGCCACAGATGAGCTCGATACGTGGCCTCGATCACGTCGGTCGGGAATCCTTCGATCTCGCGCGGTATGCTGGCGGTGGTCGTACCCCGCATCAACGCCGCTTCGAGCTCGAACCCCGCCAGCTTGCGGCGTACGTGCACACGGACCGCCAGTTCCTCGCCCATGATTCGTCCGCGGCGCTTCGGATGACCGAAGTCGACCAGGGTCACGTTGGGGTCGTAGAGGTGACCTCCTGTTGCCTTGCGAAGCGCACGCCGCGCGCAGCCCATGGTCATGGCATCTATCCGCATGATCCCGCCTCCATCGAGCTGTCCCGGGCAATGGGTCCGGCCGGACGGCCGGACCCGGTTTGGCAATCCCCGCCGCGTCCGATGGACTAGGGATAGACCTGGAAGCGTATCGGGACGTCGAACTGCATGCCCGGCGGGCCGCTGATGAACAGGTCCGGGTCGATGTCGGCGACTGCTCGCGCGTAGCCAGCGAACTGCGGCGCGTTGACGAATGGCGGCGCCGCGCCAAGGATGCGCGCGGAGATGTTCATCTCGTACAGGCCGGGAGTCAGGCCGGTGAATGCCAGCACGTCGACATAGGCAAACGTTCCCGGGACGAGGCCCGGGGCATTGTGCAGATGGACGACGTTCATGTCGGCCTGGCCGATGCTCCAGGACGTCACGTTGCCGGTCTGATAACGCACCTCGTAGGGCAGGGCGAAGTTCGCGAGCACCTGCGCGGCGCTCATGCCGGGCGCGACGAGGAGGAACGGATTCAGGAACAGGATGGTCCCCACGAACGCCGTTTCCCCGACCTTGATCACCTGGTGCGGAAGCAGTGGGCCGTTCACGGCGATCGGCTGGATCGGCCCGATGGCATACACGTTCCACCAACCCGCGGGTTCCGCGATCTCCGGCGCCGCGCGCGCCATCGCCTCGTCGAGCGCACTTTTGACGCGTGCCTCCAGCTCCGCCTGGATGTCCTGCGCCGTCGGCGCCGCAGGGGGTGCGGCCTCCGCGACCTCCGCCGCCGCGCCGCCCATGCCTTTGTGCATCGTCAGTTCAGGTTTGCGTACTGCAGCCATATGAACCTCCTCTTGAAATGATTCCCGTCCGCGCGAGCGCGCAGACGCCTACGTTGGTCGGTCGACTCGAAGGCCTGCGGCCGAGTAGATAAATCTGGACCGTACCGCTCAAGCCGCGGTCATTGGCGGCTCAATCTGCGACGATGCCGGAAATGACCGGCGGTGCACCGCGATTTGGGAGGTCCTCCGTGGAGCGCGAACGGCGGCAGGCGACGGATCGCGGCGGCGGTTCAGCTCGCGTGCGCGATGCGCCGGTACAGCGCGATGGTCTCCCTGGAGGGCGTGAGGCCGGATCTCGAGCGCAGCGCGGCGTCGCAGATATGGAACTGGCGCACGGCCAGGTAGCGCTGGCCCTGCGCGAGATAGCACTTCATCAGTTGCCGGTGCGCGTTCTCGTAGCAGGGATCGACATTGAGCACCTTCTGGCAGAGGGCGACGGCCGCGGTCGGCGAGCCGCGCTCGAAGTAGAGCGTGCCCAGATGACTGGCGACCTCGAGGTATGCCTGCTCCAGGTACTGACGCCGCGACTCCGCCCACTCCGCGTAGAGGTCGTCTTCCATGAAGCGGCCCTGATAGAGGCTCTCCGCCACGCCGTACTCATGCATCGCCTCCTCGAGTCGGCCCGCGCTCTCGCATCGACGCGCACTCCGAAGGTGGGACTCGAACTCCTCTGCGTCCACCCACAATGCAAGTGCAGGATTGAACTCGTAATAGTTCTCGTGCGACAGGATGTACTGATGGTCGCCGTCGTGTTCGCGCAGCGACTTGCGCAGCGAGTAGATGGCCTGGTGCAGGTTGCGGCGTGCGGCGCCGGCATCCGCCCCGGGCCAGATCACGTCCATCAGCGTTTCGCGCCCTACCTTCCTGCCGCGATGGGCCACGAGGTACTTGAGGACTGCGAGGCCTTTCAGACTGGACCACTCCTCGAGGAGAACGCCGTTGTGGAAGACGCGGAAGTCCCCCAGGAAATAGACTCCCAGCGATGCGTCCGCCGCGGTCGGTGTGCGCGAATCACGCGCGGCCGCCGCGCGTGACACCGTCGAAGCGCCGCGGCCGGGCACGGGTTGGACCAGGGACGGATGCACTCCGCAGGGGTCAGGGTCGCCCTCACGGCGTTGCGCCGCCTGGTAGGGCGCGGGTCCCGGCAAGGCAGAGGGCCGTCCTGCAGACGGGAGGATGCACGTCCTGCGCGGGGATTCCAGGTGCCACTCCGCGATCTGCAGCAGATCGATCAGCTCTGCGAGCAGTTCGCACTCACGCTCGCTGGCGAGGTCGTGGGCCCGCCGGTGCCAATGCGCCTCGTGGCGACTGAGGCGGCAGGCGCTGGCGATGTCGCAGGCGATCTCTATGAAGCACGCGCAATCCCGGGCGCCGCTGCGCTCGCTGGCAATGAGCGCCTGGCGCAGCGCATCGGCGCCGTGTTGATAATCGCCGGCCTTGAGAAAGCCCGCAGCCGAGGAGCACAGGAACTCGACCCGCGAGGTCTGCCTCTCTCTGTCTTCCATGGACACATCCCCCAGACCCGTATCTGCGCGGAGGCAGACTGGCATTCGACGGGGTCTGACATGC
>CAZTPK010000090.1:0-7035 GCA_964614765.1 uncultured Gammaproteobacteria bacterium | reverse complement strand
GGCCTACCTCGCGCGCGGCCTCCGCCATCGCCAGCTGGGACACCGAGCGGGGCGAGGCGGACCGCGCTCGGGTCCGCATCCGTCGCCGCCTCAGGGCGCGAGCTTGTCCTTGAGGAGCGCGTTCACCTGCTCCGGACTGGCCTTGCCCTGCATCTTCCTCATCACCTGCCCGACGAAGAAGCCGAAGAGCTTGTCCTTGCCGGCGCGGTACTGTTCGAGCTGTTGCGGATTCTCCGCCATGACCTCGGCGATGGCCTTGTCGATGGCGCCGGTGTCGGTCACCTGCTTCAGCCCGTGCCTGGCGATCACCGCATCCGGATCGCCCTCGCCGTTCCACATCAGTTCGAAGACCTTCTTGGCGATGGTGCCCGAGATGGTCTTGTCGACGATGCGGTTCACCAGGGACCCGAGCATCGCCGGGCTGACCGGACTTTCGGTGATCTCCCGGCCCTCCTTGTTCAGGAAGGCCGCCAGGTCTCCCATGACCCAGTTGGCGGCGAGCTTGCCTTCCCCGTTTGCCGCCGCCACCGTGCTTTCGTAGTAGTCCGCGAGCTCGCGACTGGCGGTCAGCACGCCGGCGTCGTAGGCCGAAAGCGCGTATTGCGCCATGAACCGCTCGCGCTTCGCCTCCGGCAGCTCCGGCAGCGAGTCGCGCACCGCGGCGACGAAGGCATCATCGACCACGACGGGCAGCAGGTCGGGATCGGGGAAATAGCGATAGTCGTTCGCCTCCTCCTTGCTGCGCATGGTGCGGGTCTCGTTCTTGTCGGGATCGTAAAGGCGCGTCTCCTGATCGATCCTTCCGCCGCCCTCGATCACCTCGATCTGGCGCTCGATCTCGAAGTTGATGGCGCGTTCGACGAAACGGAAGGAGTTGATGTTCTTGACCTCGCAACGCGTGCCGAACTTCGGATCGCCCCTGCGGCGCACGGAGACGTTGGCGTCGCAGCGGAAAGACCCCTCCTGCATGTTGCCGTCGCAGATGCCGAGGTAGCGCACCAGCGCGTGGATTGTCTTCATGTAGGCGACGGCCTCCTTCGCCGAGCGCATGTCCGGCTCTGAGACGATCTCCAGCAGCGGCGTGCCGGCGCGGTTCAGATCGATGCCGCTCATGCCGTGAAAATCCTCGTGCAGCGACTTGCCGGCGTCCTCCTCCAGATGGGCGCGGGTGACGCCGATCTCCTTGACGGCGCCGTCGTCCGTGATTATCCGAACGCTGCCCTTGCCGACGATCGGGATCTCGTACTGGCTGATCTGGTAGCCCTTGGGCAGATCGGGATAAAAGTAGTTCTTGCGCGCGAATATCGACCGCGGCGCGACCTGCGCCCCGATGGCCAGACCGAAGGCGATCGCCATGCGCACGGCCTCCTTGTTGAGCACCGGCAGGACCCCGGGCATGCCGAGATCGATGATGCAGGCCTGCGTATTCGGCTCCGAACCAAAGGCGGTGGAGGCGCCCGAGAAGATCTTGCTCTTCGTCCGCAGTTGCGCGTGGATCTCCAGACCGATGACGGGTTCCCAGCTCATGACGATGCTCTCATGCGAATTGGGCAGGCAGGCGCGCGTGCCAGTCGCTCGCCTGCTGGTACTGATGGGCGACGTTCAGCATGCGCGCCTCGTCGAAGTGCCGGCCGATGATCTGCAGGCCGACCGGCAGTCCATCGGCGAATCCGCATGGCACCGACATGCCCGGCAGCCCGGCGAGATTCACGGCGATGGTGTAGATGTCCGAGAGGTACATGGTGACCGGGTCGTCGGTCTTCTCCCCTATCCGGAACGCCGTGGTCGGGGAGGTCGGCCCCAGGATCACGTCGCATTGCCCGAAGGCGGCGTCGAAGTCATTGCGTATCAGCCGGCGGACCTTCAGGGCCTGCAGGTAGTAGGCGTCGTAGTAGCCGGCCGACAGTGCGTAGGTGCCAATCATGATGCGTCGCTTGACCTCCGCGCCGAAGCCCTCGCCGCGCGAGCGGCAGAACAGGTCCATCAGGTCCTTCGGGTCCTTGCAGCGGTAGCCGAAGCGCACGCCGTCGTAGCGGCTGAGGTTCGAAGAGCACTCCGCGGGAGCGACCACGTAGTAGGCGGGAATCGACAGCCGGCTGTTGGGCAGGCTCACCTCGACGAGCGAGGCGCCCAGCCTGACGAGCTCCGCCGCCGCCGCGTGCACGGCATCGCCCACCTTCGGGTCCAGCCCGTCGCTCCCGAAGAACTCCTTCGGCAGCCCGACCTTCAGGCCGTGCAGCGGCTCGCCGAGCAGACGCGTGTAGTCCTCCTTCTCGCGCTCGACGGACGTGGAGTCGCGGGGATCGTTGCCGGCCATCACGTTCAGCATCAGCGCCGCGTCCTCGGCGGTGACCGTCATCGGCCCGCCCTGATCGAGACTGGAGGCGAAGGCGATCATCCCGAACCGCGACACCGCGCCGTAGGTCGGCTTGATCCCCGTGATACCGCACAGGGCAGCGGGCTGACGTATGGATCCGCCGGTATCGGTCCCCGTCGCCATCGGTGCGATGCGGGCCGCGACCGCCGCGGCGCTGCCGCCCGAGGACCCGCCCGGCACGCGCTGCAGATCCCACGGGTTGTGCACCGGCCCGAAGTAGCTGGTCTCGTTGGACGAGCCCATCGCGAACTCGTCCATGTTGGTCTTCCCCAGCATGACCATGCCGGCGTCCTGGAAATTCCGCGTCACGGTCGCGTCGTAGGGCGCGATGAAGTTCTCGAGCATGCGCGAGCCGCAGGAGGTGCGCACGCCCTTCGTGCAGAAGATGTCCTTGTGCGCGTACGGCACGCCGGTGAGAGCCGTCACCGCCCCGCCATCGGCGATGCGCGCGTCGGCGGCCTTCGCCGCCGCCAGCGCCTGCTCCGGCGTGACCGTGATGAAGCTGTTCAATTGCCCGTCGAGGGAGGCGATGCGATCGAGAAACCACCGGGTGACCTCGAGGCTGGAGAATTCGCGCTTGCGCAGACCGGCGGCGATGCGCGCCGCCGTCATCGTATGAAACTTGCTCATGAGTCGCCTGCCGCCGGTTCGAAGCGGATATCGTGACTGGAAAAAAGGGGAATGCCTACTCGATCACCTTGGGCACGAGGTAAAGGCCCGCCTCCACCGCCGGCGCGATGGATTGCATCAGCTCGCGTTCGTTGGTCTCGGTGACGACGTCCTCGCGCATGCGGGTGGGGGTGTCGAAGGGGTGGGCCATGGGCTCCACGCCGTCGGTCCGGGCGCTGTTCATCTGCTCCACGAAGGCCAGGATGTTGGAAAGCTGCGTGGCGAATCCGGGGATCTGCTCCTCGGTGATCTGCAGTCGCGCCAGGTGCGCGATCTTCTCCACGTCTCGCCGGCTGAGTGACATGGTGCTCGATTCCCGGTGTCGTTCCAGAAGTAGGTGGAATTGCGCCAGCGCGCCCGCCCTCCCGGTGCGCCGTCGCTGGCCGCCCGGCGGCCCTGCACGGAGTCAATACCGCCCCCCGTAAACCGCCGCCACGGACCGCTGATTTGCCGGGAAAAATAACACAAATATGGCTTGCCGGATACGGTGACGGCTGCTAAAGTTCGCCTCGAAAACGCCACTAATCTCGCGTAAATTTAGCGGGTTAGCGCTGAGATTTTGCACTGCCGGCCACCTCCCCAGACGACGTGTCCGATGGCGGGCAGGTCCGAACCACATTCTACAACGAGAGCCGGGTAGGCCACCGGCCGCTCACGCCCAAGGAACATGTTCAAAAAGCTCAGAGGACTGTTTTCCAACGATCTCTCGATAGACCTTGGAACAGCCAATACCCTTATCTACGTCCGCGGCAAGGGCATCGTCCTGAACGAGCCTTCCGTGGTGGCAGTGCGCAAGGGCGGCAGCGCCCCCGGACATCGAAGCATCGCCGCGGTGGGTGCCGAGGCCAAGCGCATGCTGGGCCGCACCCCGGAGCACATCGACGCCATCCGGCCGATGAAGGACGGCGTGATCGCCGACTTCGACGTCACCGAGAAGATGCTCCAGCACTTCATTCACAAGGTGCACGGCGAGCGCCTGTTCAAGCCCAGCCCCCGTATCCTGGTGTGCGTGCCCTGCGGCTCGACCCAGGTGGAGCGCCGCGCGATCAAGGACGCCGCGCTGGGCGCCGGCGCCCGCCAGGTCTACCTCCTGGAGGAGCCGATGGCGGCGGCGATCGGCGCGGGCATGCCGGTGTCCGATCCCCGCGGTTCCATGGTCCTGGACATCGGCGGCGGCACCAGCGAGGTCGCGGTTATCTCACTGAATGGAATAGTCTATTCCGATTCCGTGCGCACCGGCGGCGACAAGTTCGACGAGGCGATCGTCAATTACGTCCGCCGCAATTACGGCAGTCTCATCGGGGATGCGACCGCCGAGCGCATCAAGCACGAGATTGGCTGCGCCTACCCCGGCAACGAGGTGCGGGAGATCGAGATCAAGGGCCGCAACCTCGCCGAAGGCCTCCCCCGCAGCTTCACTCTGAACAGCAACGAGATACTGGAGGCCCTGCAGGATCCCTTGTCGGCCATCGTCCGCGCGGTCAAGGCTGCCCTGGAGAAGACGCCCCCGGAACTGGGCGCGGACGTGGCCGAGCGCGGAATGGTGCTGACGGGGGGCGGGGCGCTGTTGCGGGATATCGACCGGCTGCTCATGGAGGAGACGGGGCTGCCCGTCATCGTCGCCGAGGACCCGCTCACCTGCGTCGCACGCGGCGGCGGGCGGGTCCTGGAGATGGTCGAGGAGCACGGCCCGGGCGTGCTGGTGCTGGAGTAAATCCCGGGCCGGCCGCATAATAAGACCCTTGGGGATAGCATAAGAAGCACACGGGGAAACAGTCATTAAACCGCTCTTCCTCAAACGCTCATCGACAATTTCCCGCTACATCGCGCTGGCGTTGGTGGCGGCGACGCTGTTGATCGCCGAGCAGCGGTACCGCGCGACGGAGTCGCTGCGCTCGGCGATCTCGGTAATCGCCTATCCGATCCAGTACGTCGTGACCCTTCCGGTGAACGGCGGCCGCATGCTCATGCAGAGCGTCACCACGCGCAAGGAGATGATGGCCGACAACGAGCGCCTGCGCGCCCAGAATCTCCTGCTCAAGACCCGGCTGCAGAAGTTTGCCGCGCTCGAGAGCGAGAACATGCGATTGCGCGAACTGCTCGAATCCTCGATCGAGGTCGGGGAGCGGGCGCTGGTCGCGGACCTGCTGGGCGTGGAGACTGAGCCGTCCTCGAGCCAGGTAGTTCTCAACAAGGGTACGCGGCACGGTGTCTACCTCGGCCAGCCGGTGGTCGACTCAGACGGCGTCACCGGCCAGATCACGCACGTGGGGCCGTTCACCTCCACCGCCATGCTGATCACCAACCCCAAGCACGCGTTGCCGGTGCAGGTGAACCGCAACGGCGTACGCGCGATCGCCACCGGTGGCGAGGGGGACGCCCTCTCGCTCAGCTTCGTGCCTGCGAATGCGGACATCCGCGTGGGCGATCTGATCATCTCCTCGGGTCTGGGCGGGCGGTTTCCCGCCGGCTATCCGGTGGGCGAGGTGAAGGCGGTCGTGCGCACGCCCGGCGTTCCGTTCGCCAAGGTCACAGTCATGCCCAGCGCCAGGCTGACCCGTACCCAACAGGTCCTGCTGCTGTGGCCGGAGGAGAAGCCCAGGTCCGTGGCCGGTCTGAACCGGCCTGCCATCAACGCCGAATAGGCGTCGGTTCCCGCATGGCCAGCACATCCCGCGGGTGGGTAATCGCCGCGACCTTCCTGATTGCGCTGATGTTGACGGCACTGCCGCTGCCGCCGTGGGCGGCGCCGTGGCGGCCGGCGTGGGTGGCCATGGTGCTCATCTACTGGAACCTCGCAATGCCCGAGCACGTCGGCCTCATCGTCGCGTTCACGACCGGGCTGCTGCTCGACGTCATGCTGAGCGCGCCGATGGGCCAGAATGCGCTGGCGCTGACCACGGTGAGCTTCGTAACCATCGCCAATCACCAGCGGTTTCGCCTCTATCCCGTCGGGCAGCAGGCGATCATCGTCGGCCTTTTGATCCTGTTGCTGCAGCTGATCAGTTTCCTGGTGCGCCAGTTTCCGACCCTGCAGGAGCCCGATCCTGTCAGCCACTGGTTTCCGGTCATCACCAGCACGCTGCTTTGGCCCTGGCTGTTCATACTGCTGCGCGATCTGCGCCGGCGCGCGCAGCTCAACTAAAAACCGCCCATGCTGCAGTCCTTGAGTTTTCGCGACCGTCAATCCGAGGTCCGCATCGCGCGCAGCCGCGTGTACGTGGCAGCGGCGCTGATGATCCTGCTGCTGGTCGCGCTGCTCGCGCGGCTGGCCTACCTGCAGGTCGTGAGGCACGATCACTACACGACACTTTCGCAGGACAATCGCGTGAAGATCGTTCCCGTGGCGCCGACGCGGGGGCTAATCTTCAGTCGTGACGGGGTGTTGGTCGCCGACAATCGTCCATCGTTCCGTCTTCAGGTCGTGCCGGAGCGCGTCGAGGACATGCGGGAGGCGCTGGCGAAGGTGGCGAACCTCGTCGACCTGACGCCGTCGGACGTCGAGCGCTTCCAGCGGCTGCGCAAGCGCAAGCGCAGCTTCGACACCGTGCCGCTGCGGTTCAACCTGACCGAGGAGGAGGTGGCGCGATTTTCGGTGGATCGGCATCGGTTCCCGGGCTTCGAGGTCACCGCATCGCTCACCAGGCATTATCCGGTCGGGGCGCCGCTGGTTCACGTCGTCGGTTACGTCGGGCGTATCGACGAGGACGATCTGAAGGGGCTGGATCCGGACAACTACAGCGCGACCACGCACATCGGCAAGATCGGCGTGGAGCAGTACTACGAGTCGATGCTGCACGGGCGCGTCGGCCTGGATCAGGTCGAGGTCAACTCGCAGGGACGCACCCTGCGCGTGCTGGACAGCAAACCGCCAGGCGCGGGGGCGACGATACGCCTGACGATCGACACGCGCCTGCAGGCGGCCGCAACGCGAGCGCTGGGGGATCGTCGCGGCGCGGTCGTGGCGATCGATCCACGGACCGGCGAGG
>CAZTPK010000089.1:0-7042 GCA_964614765.1 uncultured Gammaproteobacteria bacterium | reverse complement strand
CGTATGACGTGTATCGCTGACTGTCCCGAGGGCGCTCATGCTCAGGCCAAAAAAATGGCACCGAGAGCACGAGCCGGCCATCGGCGACCAAGACCCTACGTATCTCTGCGACGAATGACTCGGGCTCGAAGACGTGCTCCAAGACCTGATTGCAGATCACGGCGTCGAACGACTCCGCGTCAAACGGCAAATTTGCTCCATCATAATAGACGTCGGCACATTTGTGCTTCCGGTTATGGTCGGTGCCGACCTCGACGCCCACGATCGCGTCGGCCATGGTCAGCAGTGGTCGATATGGCTTGACGCCGCAGCCGAGGTCGAGTACGCGGCCCCTCAGCTCGACTGACGCTTGTTGCATGGCCCGCCACAGCGCCCGTCGCGGCAGGAACCAGGGGTTGATGAGGACCGCCCACCACGGTGCCTCGAACATCGCCCGGCGGAGCAGCACGTTCATGGCCTCTCTTTCCTTCTCCAGAACGAGCCCGCGAAGCGTGCGCCAATCCCTCGCCCACGGATAGGTGGATCTTTGCCCTTCCACTCGGCCAGGAGTTCGTAGTCCTCGCTTAATGTCGATGCAAACTTGTCCGCATCAAAAAGCCACGATGCGTAGCTTGCCGCGTACAGGCTGGGCGGCACGACCTGCACTGTGATCAGCTCCTTGGTCAGTGAATAGGGAAGCCGATCGACGATCAGATAGTCAACCGGCACACGCGCCATCCGCCGTATCAGATCATGGGGGTCCTTCAAGTACTGCAGGACGCTAGAGAGGATTGCGACATCCGGTATGCCGTGCTGCAGCGAGCTCTCCAGACTCTCCTCGAAGACAAGTTGCCCAGTCTGAAAGTTTCTCCGCCCGCTGGCAACGAGCTGCGGCTGCTCGACGATGCACCATTTCATTTCGCTTACCTCCGGCAAGTGCGCACGGCACTGCCGGTACGTGCTGCCGAAAGCGCCACCGTAATCGAGCACCGTCAGTCGACCGCCACGCGCCAACGCAACGCGTGCGAGGCTCAGCAGCACGGGTGAATCTGCAGGGATCCGATCGTAAAGGACTCCATCTTGTTCCCATGCGGCATCGCCGCGCTTGACGGCCAGCGCTGCGGTTTCCAGGCGCGTGAATAGTCCTTCCTCCGCATACCCGCCGGCCGCGAGAGTCGCGCTCTCCCAATCCAGGTAAACGCCGCGATAGCGGATCGCATGTCCTGTCCAGAGATTGAAAAGATCCCTCAACCCTTGCGGGATCCAACTGCGGATCGTTGCTCTGTGCCGCTCCGCGAAACGCCGGATCGAGCGATTCACGGAGCACGCCCTGCTCGGTTGCGGATATTCGTCATGGGTCAGCGACGTAAGGACATGTTTCAGTGGCATTCACGGCGAAATGCCTCGACTCCGGGCGAGTCGCATCGGGCGCAGCGCGCTCCCAGCTCTCCTGACCCCGGTTGAACCGCAGGACAGCGGCATTCTGCATGGCACAGAGCTGCGCCGGCGCTCCGATGACCTTCTGCAACCACGCCTTTAATGCGCCCCGCCCTTGCACGTGCGGAAAGCCGAGTCTTCGGTAGTCGTCCATGAAGGAGCGCCGCGACGTCGGATTGAATGCCACGCCCAACCGCCCCCGCTTCCACGCATCTATCAGTACCTGCGAGTATTCAGACACATATAGATCGCATCTCGACAGATCCTCCGCGAGCGTGCAATCGGACACCGAAAGATTGACCGGCCCGCAGGTGGACAGGAACTTCCTGATCCGCGTCATCGAGTTCACTCCCTCATGGTCCGGAGTCGCCATAGTCGGATGCAGCCGAATGACGAATTGCCGATCCGGGTGGTCCCTCGCCAATTCGACGAACTCCTCGACGATGAGATCGGTGTCCGATCGGTTTATGAGCGCGGACCAATCGCCTGCATGATTGAGCGCCAGCATGACACTGCGGACCTCCCGCGTGGTGCACGGGACGAAACGCTCGGCGGGCTGGAACCAAAGGGCCGGGATGACAGTTCGCCCGTTGCGTTCGAACCATCTGGCGCTTACGTGGTTGGCTGCCACAAACACGCAGTCCATGAAACCGTCCAAGTATGATCTGGAGTAGTTCGATGGATGATGTCCATCGACAAGAACCCGCAACTCCCGATTCAAGCCTCCCGCAAGCTCACTCATCGCCACCGAATAGCCGTGTACCGTTGTGCACAAATCGAAGTCCGCGCTCACGCCGCAGTCATTCAGGACGGCGCCAACCGCCCGCGCGAACAGTCGTTCGCCGGCGATGCTGCAAATCGCATGCGCGCTAAGCCAGCGTTTGCGCAAGGCGACCGAATCTTTCCGCATCGCGATACGATGCACCGGCCCGAGTATGACTGCCGACCGTCGATCCGCATACTCAGACGTCGGCGAGACGATATTGACTTCCTGCAACAGTAGGCGCTTCAGACGCGAGATCGCGCCTGGGGACGCCGCGGACTGCGGCGGACACCAGAGCGACCGCGCGCCCGCGGCAACCCAGGTCCCGCTGTCGATACCCAGGTCTTCCGCCACAAAGACCCGGCGAGGCTGAAACTGCCTTAGAACCTTTTCGCACACGATGCGATTCTTGAAGCGCCGGCTTTCGGTCATGAATTTGCGCATGTAATGGGCGCGGTTTTTGCCGGATGCCGATTGGGCGCAGCAACTCGTCGCGGCATCGTCACACCCGGCCATTTCTTCGTCGCTCAGCAGGCTCGCGAAGTGCAGCACGACTACCTCGCCGCCGATCTCCCGCAACTCCAAGATCTCATTTGGAAACGGGTGGTGCGTCGTGAGGATCAGCACGCGTGCGGCGGGCCGACCGCGGCAGGCGCGGCGCAGCTCCTCCGTCGGCACGTCCTGATGGATGACGAAGGCAACATCGACCGCGCCGGCGTCATTCATGTCTGCCCTGCGACGAGGAGCCGGAGATATTCATGCCGTCCCCGCACTTTTCTCGACAGGGGTTCATCGCGGGCGAGGAAGTGATCGAAGGCGTCGGCATCGCCTTCCAGACTGCGCTCGAGCAGCGAGAGACACTCCTCGCCCTCGAACCCCCTCTCGGAGCGGAACAACGTGTGCGTAATCAGCGCGTCGGCGTCAGCCTTTGGACGAAGGGCGACCTGCGGAGACCGCTTCTCCACGGCGGACATCACGTCCGAATTTATCGCCTGCAACCACAGCACCAGCTGCTCCGTCGAGAACCTATGCGCCTCGGTCTCTATCCTATGCAGTCTCCCCAGGTAGCCCATCATCCGGAATTCCTTCATCCACGCGAGAAAGGAGTGGACGGGGTACGATTGCAGATGCTCTGAAGACAGTGACTCAGGTGCAAGATACTCGCTGTCGATCTGCGACAGAAAGATGCGCTCGCCGTGGCGTTCGCCCGCAAGCCAATGCCGCTCGCGCTCGAGCCCGTCGGGCAGGAGAAAGGCGCTCTCCCCATCGCGCCAGCAGACCACCGTCTCCGCCCGGCAGCCCCGGAGCGCCTCGTTCCACGAGTCGGGATCGTAGCGATGCAGGGCGTCGAGGTAGGCGTCCGTTAGTCCACCCCGCACCGGCAGGCACGGAAGTCGCGTCCCGCCGATCCCTCGCACATGATAGGGCCGATCCGGAACGCGCACCCGCGTATCCGACGCCAGGCGCGAAGCGTTGACGAAGATTCCGGCGTATCCAGAGCCTGCCAATATTGCAACCTGCTCGTTCGAGAGCATGAACTCCGGCGGCAGGTAGAACTGCGACACTCTCGCGAACGTCTCACCGATTGAACGCGCTCCGAGCTCAAGGTTCAGCGAGAACCCTTTCGTCCCGCGAATCAGCGCAATATCGTGAGAGAAGGGCCGGACCACGGCCTCGAATATCTCCGGGTTCCCGCGAATGAGATCCCTGGCCTCCGGATTGTGGATTGTGACGTCGGCAATGGTCGCTCCGGTCAAGCCAAGGACCGCCTTCCTTCCGGTCTCCACGTACAATCGCAGCCAGCGGCAGAACTCCGACTCCCGCCCCCCCTCGAGCGCCTTGAGCCATCGCGCCGTATCCAGGCACGAGGCATCTGCGTTGAAATTGACGACATCGACCCATCTGGTCATCTGGACACCCGCGCGGCGGCCACGCCAGGCAGCACGTCCTGAAGCTCCGCGTACCGCTCTTCGGCCATGGGAATGCCTTCGGCCAGGCGAACGGCCTGGCAACGCTTCTCAGGATCCCCGGCGATCATGACCGCATCGACGGCGCCGTCCATGGCGGGCGTCGCACGCACGCGTGTCGCCATCTCGCTCAAACGGTTCATGAACACGTCCAGCGGGACGAACTTCGATATATCCACTGCAATGAAGAAATGGGAAATCCTGCGACGAACGGACAGTGGCGCGTCGAACATCGGGGGTATGTCCTTGCTGATGGGACCGTTCGCAAGCAGAGCGCAAAGAATATCCACCATCATGCCGAGATCGAAGCCCTTGTACCCGCCCAGCGCCGCGAGGCTTCGGGCCTGGTGCGGGTCGGTCACGCCTGCGCCGGACTCGTCGTATGCCCATCCCGGCGGGATGGACGTCCCGGCCGCCCGGGCGTTCTTGACCTTGTTCCAAGCGGCAAGCGATGTCGCCATATCGAGGCAAAACGGCTCTTCGCCCGACAGCGGCGCGCAGAAACAGATAGGATTGGTACCGAAAAAGCTGCTCCTGCCGTTGTGAACCTTGACCAAGGCATCGGCGTTGCAGAATGCCATGCCGAGGAACCCTGCGCGTGCTGCCCTCAATCCGAAATAGGCAGCGGCACCGAAGTGCGACGAGTTCCCCACCGAAACCGCCCCGATACCGGTCTCGCGCGCCATCCCCACGGCCGCATCGATTGCCACCGCCCCGGCGTGGTGTCCGAAAGCGTGATCGGCATCGATGGTAGCCACCGACGCGGCTGTCCGTGATATGCGGATATCGGGCCTTGCGTTGATCCGGCCGCCCTCGACCGCACGACAGTAGTGGGTGTAGAGATTCACCCCGTGGGAATCGACGCCGCGCAATGAGGTTTCCACCAGCGACTCGGCAACGTGATCCGCGGCGACGCGCTCGACGCCACGTACGATCAGTCCCTCATGCAACAGCTCTCGCAGGGTAGTGCTATCCAGGTAAACCATTCACCCGTCTCCATTCTAAAGGCGAAGCCAATGCCGAGTTCACCGCATCGATGACTGCGGTTGACACCGCGGCCTGGCGGAACGTCGGTCGGCACCGCTCAAGAGCCTCGATCGTCACCGTTCCATTGCGAAGGCTGGTCACGTCGTCCAGAAAGCAGGCAATGCTCCGGTATCCGTACCCCTGAAACTCAGGCTGGCCGTCGGGGCCGGGCAGGAACTCTGAGAAATACGGATTGACGTGGCGAATCCCCGATGAGGCGCAGACCAACTCGATTCCACGATTACGCTGATCGAGCTCCAGCCTGCCTGCGGTGCCGACAATTTTGAACCGCTGATCCGACATCGCGCTCGTACACTCCGGATCTATCCAGTTGGTATTGAACTGGCTGATCAACCGTTCCGACTCCGTGCGTCCCTCCCACTCCAGCATCACGTGTATGGAATCGAACGCATCGATTCCCTGCGCCCGTAGAACCCCGCTCGTACCGTAGGCCGAGACCATCGTCGGCTGGTATCCCAACAGGAAATAAGCCAGATCGACATAATGCACGCCGAGATACTGAAAGACGTTGGTCCTGGCAACCCAGTCGCGGAACACCCGCGTAGGTATCGATATCCGCTGGCTGTAATCAACGCTCATGTATAACGGCCTGCCGATCAGCCCCTCCTCGAGCGCTCGCTTCGCGTAGAGGTTGCTCTCGTCGAAGCGCTTGTGGAACTCGACAGCGCCATAGGTGCCGGTCTCGCGCTGCAAGGCCAGGATCTCCAGCGCGTCGCGGAGCGTCGACGTGAACGGCTTTACGACGAGCGTCGGCACTTGCCCACGCATCAGCGCCCGGATGGGCGGCGCATGAAGGTGATCAGGCAGGCTCACAATGGCACAATCGTAGCGCCCGGCCTCGCACAATCGCGCAATATCTCGCTCCAGATCGCTTCCCTGAATGGTCTGATATGAAACGGCGAGGCTGGTCCGGAGCAGCTTTGCGATGCGCTCGGCCGCATCAGCGACCTTGGGGCCGTTGCCGGGCGAGCGCGCAACGACCGTCACCTTCGACACCGGCGAACGGCGGGCATACTGGAAGAGGGATGAGAGCACGGTGCCGTGGCCGGTGCCGTCGCGCCCCGTCACGTACATGCCGGCACCGAGCACGAGCACTCTCACGGGAATCGCTCCGCGAACAGCCGCACGACCTCGAGATCGCGCTCCGAGTCGATGTCGAATGAATCCTCCGCCGACATGACGTAGGGAAGCATGCGGTCGCCGGTCATGGAGCCCTTTTCGAAGATCGTGCGCGGGCGGGTGACGTCGATCACGCAATTGTAGTAGTACATGGCCGGCAGATCTTGCCGTCGCAGCAGGTAGGGCTGATCGTGCTCATGCCTCATCACCGGATCGAGGTAACCGTCGGGCGCAATCCTGAATATTCGGTAGGGATGCTTGTCCGGCGGCGACACCGATCGAACCGAGTCGGCGTCGGGGTGGGTCGCGAGCAGATCCACGGCCTCGTCGATCCAGTGCGGCCGGCGTAGCGGCGCGGTCGGACGCAAATGCACCACCAGCTCCGGCACATACCCCTCATGGGTTTCCAAGTGCTCGAGGGCGTGCTCGAACACGGGCAGATCCAGAGTATCGTCGCGGGCGAGCTCCGCCGGCCGCAGGAATGGGACCTCCGCGCCCGCGGCCAAGGCAACGTCACGGATTTCCTCATCGTCCGTGGAGACCAGCACGCGCTGCACCCGGCGCGAGAGCTTCGCGTGTCTGATCGAATGCACGACCAGCGGAAGCCCTGCAACCTCGACGAGGTTCTTGCGCGGAATGCCCTTCGATCCACCGCGCGCAGGAATAATAGCTATGACTCGCACTTGCTGCCTCTCGCCAACGCTCTCAGCCAAATGCCACGGCTGCAACG
>CAZTPK010000088.1:0-7180 GCA_964614765.1 uncultured Gammaproteobacteria bacterium | reverse complement strand
GAAGCAGCTGCAGGACGAGGGCAAGCCGCGCTTCGAGGCCATCGTCGAGGCGTCGAAGACGCGGCTCCGCCCGATCCTCATGACGTCGTTCGCGTTCATCCTGGGCGTGCTGCCGCTCGTCCGCGCGCACGGCGCGGGTGCCGAGATGCGCTTCGCGCTCGGCATCGCGGTCTTCTCGGGCATGGTCGGCGTGACCCTGTTCGGCATCTTCTTCACGCCCGTCTTCTACGAGGTGATCCGCGGGCGGACCGACCGCCGCGCGGCGGCGCGGGCGCCCGGCGGTTCGGCGGGGCAGGAGACGGAGCCCTCCGCGGCGCGCGCGGGCGTGTCCTGAGGACGTCGAAGCCGACCGTCAGCGGTCGGCGCCGGGCTGACGTTCTCGCCGGAGTTGCCCTGCACCTGCTCGACCTTAGGATCCTTCCACGACCCGGTGATCGTGTATTGCCGCGCGAGCAGCTTGTCGATCTGGCCCGGCAGCTCCGGGATCAGCTGCTTGCCGATGAAGATTGCGGCGCCCACCGTTGCGCCCACCGGTCCGAAGATGGCGCTCGCCACCGGCAGGCTGTCGGAGATCTGCGGCGTGACGGTGGCCACCTGATCGTAGTCCTGGCCGGCCAGGCCGGTGCGGCCCGTGACCTCGATGCGCGCCGAGGAGGCGTGCATCACCAGGTTGTTGGTGTAGGCATTGCCGCCATCGAATTCGAAACTGCCGCTGATCCGGTCGAAGCCCATGCCCTTGGCGAAGAGGTCGTTGAAATCGAGCATCAGGCGCTTGGGCAGCGCCTGTATGCTCAGCAATCCGAAGAAACGACCGACGGCCGGGTTGTCGACGTCGAGGAAGCGGCCGTCCTCGATGTTCATGGTCATCGATCCGTGCAGCCGCTCGAGGGTGAAGTCCGCCGGGCTTCCCGCCCAGGAGGCGTTGATGTCGATCGCCGTCTTGCCGCCCTCGACCGCCGTGACGCCGTAGCCGAACTGCCCGAGCAGCTTGCCGAGATCGGCGGCATCCACGTCGATGTTGAAGCGCGAGGTGTGGACCTCGTCGGCGTAGATCCACTCGCCCTGGGCGCTGACCGTCGATGCCGGCGACTCGAATTTCAGGGTCTCGATCTTCAGGCCGTTGGCGACCGGGGCCGTGCGCAGCTCGCCGCGGCCGAGGCTCACCGTCTGGTAGGCGAAATCGTCGACCTCGATGCTGAAGGGCGGCATGCGGCCGGGGTTGACGTTGACCGGCGTGACGCTCGCCACCGCGCGCGGCGGGACGTGCAGCTTGCGCAGGTCGGCCTTGCTGGGCATCTGCTTCAGATAATGTGGAATGATGACGTCGCCCTCGATCTGATCGCCGATGACGTGCAGCTTCCAGTGCGTGCGGCCGCTGTCGCCGCGTACGCGCACGTGCTCGAAATTGCGCCCGAGCGCCTGCAGGCGCCCGGCGCTCAGGTCGATCCAGATCGGGATCGGCGGCGCCGAGGAGTTGCCGTCGGCCCGCCCCAGGGACATGCGCTCGTAGAGCGCGTCCAGCCAGTCGTTGATCGACAGCTCGGAGATCGTGCCGGTGATGGAGAGGGTGTCGTCCGCGGGCAGGTTCGCCGGGGAGTTGCCGAAACGCAGCGCGGCGCGTCTCAGCCTGGTGGTGCCTTCCACGCCCCCGGCGAGCAGCAGCGCGCCGTGCAGCTCGTTGCCCAGACTGAAATCGATGCCGCGGCTGGTCGTCTGCGCCAGGTCGACGTGTATGGCCAGCGGGCGCGATTCGGCCCGGCCCTTACCCAGCGGCGAGGGCAGATCGAGCTGCATGCCCGCGAGCGTGGAGGCGACGCGCAGATCGGTGACCCGCGCCGCGCCCCCCGCGGGCTTGCTCAGCTGGGCGGTCACCTGCCAGTCCGTCTCGCCGACGGCGTGTTCGAGCGCCTTGTGCCGTTCGAGCCAGGTCGCGATGGCGGGCGTCAATGCCTTCAGGCGCTCGGCGAGATAGGCCGTATCGCCCCGTCCGCCGAGGGTGAACTGCGCGTCCAACCGCCCCTTCTCCGAGGTCCCCTTGATGCTCAACTGCACCGGCTTCTCGGCATAGACGCCCTCCAGGCCGGTGCCCTCGAAGTCCCTCTGGGTGAACGTGAGCACGCCGTTGACCGACTCGATCTCGCCGCTCAGATGCGGGGAACGCACTACCGCGTCCTGCAACTTGATGGTGCCCTTCACCTCGTTGGGCACCGGCCGCAGCGGTATGCGCAGGCTCAAGGCGAGATCGATCCGGCCGGCGTCGGTCAGCAGATTGGGCACCTCGGGCACCTTGTCCTTCAGCGGACTTTCCAGCAGGTACCTGCGGCCGACGGCGGTCGGGGCCCGGGCGGTGCCGTCGATGAGCAGCATCCTGTCCGTGGCGAACAGGTCCGGAATGAGCGCCGTGGTCTCGGTCAGCGCCGCGCCGAGGGTCTGGGCCTCGGGCACGAACACCGTCATGCTGCGTCCGGAGAACACCACGTCGCCGTTGACCTTGGTGACGATCGGCCACTTCGGACGGAACAGCAGTTCCGCATCCACGACGTGCAGGCGCGCCTCGAAGCGGCCGTTCTTGCCGTCGAAGGGAAACTCATCGAGCGGCCCGCGCACGACGATGCCGCCGCCGTCGATGCGTCCCGAGGGAAACGCATGGCTGAACCAGTTGTGAACCTTGGGCTTCACGCCGGTCTTCGGCAGGTAGTCCTTGATCCGCCTGGCGCTCACGTGGTCGATGCGCGCGAACAACTGCGCCAGCGGCGCGCCACCCGCGCGCGTGGCGATGTTTCCGAACGCGGTCAGGTCGAAGTCGGCGTTGGCGACGCTGAGCCCGTCGGTGGTGATCCGCCATCCTTCGCCCGTGCGGCTCAGCCCGAGCCTGCCGTCGAGGCGGGTCAGGATGATCGGCTGGTCGTAGAGACGCGGGGAGGAGACGGTCACCCGCTCGCAATCGAGCGTGACCGTTCCGCTGTCGGCGGCCACGGCGATGGAGCCGCGCAGCCCGTCGAGTTCCGGCAGGCGATCCGCGCCGCGGATGCCCAGGTCCTCGAATTCCGCGCTGAGTGCGGTCTGCGCCCCGGGCGCCGCCGAGGGCGTGTATCGCAGCCGGAGGTCACGCAACGCCCCGTGTGGTCCCGTCGAGGTCAGGGCGTCGCGGACCTGCGGCGGCAGGGCGGTGATGCTGCTGGTCACGGGGACCACGTCATCGAGCTTCAGGTAGCCGATGTTGATCTGAATCTCCGGCGCGGTGGCAGGCGCCTGCGCGCGTTGCACCTGCATGACGATCCCGCTGTCGGGCCAGGAGCCATTGGCGGTCTTGACCTGCAGCGAGCCGACCTGCAGCAGCCATGACCCGGGTTCGGTCCGCTGGGCGTCGACGGTGCCGCGCAAATGCTGCAGTCGAACGCGGTGGCCGCGCGCGCCGACCTCCGAGCCCCCGGCGGAGAAGAGGCCGACGACGCGGCTGACCCGCGCATTGCTCCAGTCGCTCCAGAACTGGAAATCCAGTTCCCCGCCGACCACCTCCAGACCCAGCCAGCGCTTGTACTCGAGCAGCAACTGCGGGTCGATGCCATGGCCCTCCAGGTACATCCTGCCCGACCAGGTGCTGGTGAGCAGATCGCCGTCGGCGTCGAGGCGGAACTCGAACTCGCTGTCGGAGTCGGGAAGCCGGGCGCGGCCGTCGATCTGGCGGCGCTGTCCGTCGCTGCGTATGTCCAGCGAGACGTTCGAGAATATGAGGGGCTTGAGCAGGCGATCGTCGTTCCAGGTGATGGCCGCCTCCTCGATGGACAGCTGCCGCTGGGTCTGCAGCCAGTACGCGAGCGCGTTCTTCCTGAGGCTCGAAACCGCGGTCTCGCCCCCGCCCACACCCTCCAGCCGTATGCTGCCGTCCTCGCTGCGCGCCAGCGAGATCTCCATGCCGCTGACCACGAGCTGGCCGGGGACGACCTCGCGCCGCTTCAGGGATCGGATGGGGTCCAGCGCGAAGCTCGCCTTGGCGAAGCGGGTGACGGATCTTCCGCCATCCTCGCCCGTCAGGCGGACGTTGCTCAACTCGATGACCGGCGTCCAGCCCTGCCAGTTTGCGGTGATCGTGTCGAACTCCACCGGCTGGGCGATCTGCCTGCTGACCCACTGCGTGATCGGCTCGCGATAGCGATCGATCCCCGGCAGCATCAGTCTGACCACGCTCACCATCACGGCCACGCCCACGACCAGCACCGCCGTGGTCTTCCACAGTATATTCAGGAACTTGAGGGTGAGGCGCTTGACCATCAGGCAGAATCAGAGTAGCACCACGTCGAATTGTTCCGGCGAGTACATGGGCTCCACCTGGAACTGGATCGGGCGGTTGATGAATTCTTCGAGTTCTGCCACGGCCTGCGATTCCTCGTCCGTGAGGCGGTCCACGACTTCGCGCGCCGCCACCACCAGCAGTTTCTGCGTCTCGAACTGGCGGACCTCCCGCAGTATCTCGCGGAAGATCTCGTAGCAGACGGTCTCCGCCGTCTTGATCGAGCCGCGACCCTGGCAGGTCGGGCAGGGCTCGCACAGCACGTGCTCGAGGCTCTCGCGCGTGCGCTTGCGGGTGATCTGCACCAGTCCGAGCGAGGTGATCTCGCTGACCACCACCTTGGAGTGGTCGCGCTCCAGGCTGCGTTCGAGCGCTCGCAGCACCTGGCGCTGGTGATCGGGGTCGGCCATGTCGATGAAGTCGACGATGATGATCCCGCCCAGGTTGCGCAGGCGCAACTGCCGCGCGATCGCCTGGGCCGCCTCGAGGTTGGTCTTGAAGATCGTCTCCTCGAGATTGCGGTGGCCGACGAAGGCGCCGGTGTTCACGTCGACGGTGGTCATCGCCTCGGTCTGATCGAATATCAGGTGACCGCCGGACTTCAGTTCCACGCGTCGCTCCAGCGCGCGCTGGATCTCGTCCTCCACCGAGTAAAGATCAAAGATGGGCCGCTCGCCAGGATAGTGCTCGATCCGATCGCCGAGATCGGGAATGAACTCCTGGACGAACTCCTTCAGACGCGTGTAGTTCTCGCGCGAGTCCACCCGGATCACCTCGACCTCGCGGGCCGCGAGATCGCGCACCGTGCGCAGCAGCAGCGGCAGATCGTCGTGCACCAGCGCCGGCGCTGTGGCCTGGGAGATATGCGACTGGATCGACTGCCACAGCCGCTGCAGGAACTCCATGTCGGTGGCGATGTTCTCCTCGTCGATGCCCTCGGCCGCCGTGCGCACGATGAATCCGCCAGGGGAGGACTGCGCGGCGTCGGCATTGATGACGCCGTTGCCGTTCTCGCCCGTCAGTCCCACGCCGCGGCGCGTGAGGATCTCGCGAAGCCGGGTCCGCTCCTGCTCGTTCTCGATCCGCTGCGAGATGCCGATCGTCTGGCTGTGCGGCATGAACACCAGGTAGCGCGAGGGGATGCAGATCTGCGTGGTGAGCCGCGCCCCCTTGGTGCCCAGCGGGTCCTTGGCCACCTGCACGAGAATCTCCTGGCCCTCTCTCAGTATCTGGTCGATGGTGATCGAACCGCCGCCGTTGGCGGATGGCGGCTCTACCGTGAGGATGTCGGAAATGTGCAGAAAGGCCGTCCGTTGCAGACCGATCTCCACGAAGGCCGCGCCCATGCCGGGCAGCACCCGGGAGACCTTGCCGAGATAGATGTTGCCGACCAAGCCGCGGCGCCGGTTGCGCTCGACGATGACCTCCTGCAGCACCCCGTTCTCGATGAACGCCACCCGCGTCTCCTGCGGCGTCACGTTGATGAGAATCTCCTCGGCCATGTCTGGTGTATGCTCGCAGTTGGTGGGGTGGGCCTTCGGGACCCGGGAGAACCGTTCCACACGGCTTCAAGGCGGATCTCAAATCCCGACCGAATTTTTCCGATTGTAATACAGTTGAAGCACGAACTTGATGAAAGGGTTTAGAGATGTCCGCGGCCGATGATGCCATAGCAGTGGTGCTCGCCATCGGCGAGGGCGAGGAACTGAAACCGTTGACCGCGGCCCGGGCCTCGGCCGCCGTGCCCTTCGGGGGGCTGTACCGGACCATCGACTTCGCCCTGACCAACTGCCTGCATTCCGGCCTGCGCCGCATGCTGGTGCTGACCCAGTACATGTCGCACTCGCTGCACAAGCATCTGCGCGACGGCTGGTCGGTTTTCAATCCCGAGATCGGCGAGTTCGTGACCCCGGTTTCGCCGCAGATGCAGTCCGGCAGGATGGGCTACGGCAGCGCCACCGACGCGTTGAAGCAGAACGCCTACATCCTGGAGCGCAACCGCGGCGACGTGGTCGCGGTGCTCTCCGGGGAGTACGTCTACCGCATGGATTATGCCGCCATGATCGAATTTCATCGCCGGGAGGGCGCGGGGGTGACCGTGGCCTGCCTGCCGCCGGAGGACTCCCAGCGCGACCCGGCGCTGCCGGTGCTCGGCGTCAACGAGCGCGACGAGATCGTCTCCTACCACCATCCCTCGGCAGCCGCCGGCCTGACCGATCACCCGGCGTCGATGGGAATATACATCTTCGACAAGGACGTGCTGCTGAAGATCCTGGCGATGCCGATCGCCACCGGGGCGAGCACGCTGGACGTCGGCGAGGCGCTGCTGCCTGAACTCCTCGGCAAGACCCGCATGGTTGCCTACCGGTTCGGGGGCAGCGCGGGCCGCGTCTCGCAGGACCGCTACTGGCGGCGGATGTCGTCGCTGGACGCCTACTACCAGGCCAACATGGACCTGCTGCACTTCGAGTCGCCGCTGGACCTGTACCAGGCCGACTGGCCGATCCGCACCTACCAGCCGCAGAGTCCTCCGGCCCGCACGGTGCCCGGCAAGTCCTGCAACGAGGGGATCTTCGTAAACTCGATCGTGGCCGGCGGCACGGTCATCGCCGGCGGCGGGGTCAACCACAGCGTGCTGTTCCCGCACGTGCGGGTGGAGGACGCCGCGACCGTGGACAACGCCATCCTGTTCTCCGGCGTGCACGTGGGCGAGGGCGCGCGCCTGCGCAACTGCATCGTGGACAAATACGTGCGCATCCCGCCCGGGACCCGGATCGGTTTCGACGAGGAGGCCGATCGCCGGCAGTTCGTCGTGACCGATCGCGGCATCGCCGTCGTGCCGAAGGGCTACGCCTTCGAGGCGGCGCAGATGCGTGACAAGGTCAGGGC
>CAZTPK010000087.1:0-7188 GCA_964614765.1 uncultured Gammaproteobacteria bacterium | reverse complement strand
GGCTACCTCCGAGCCGCTGGAGATGACGATCGCCTGTGGAGCGGCGCCCGCCTCGATCAGCACGTATCCGCCGCGCGCGACGAGCTCGACCTGGCTCTCCGTGCGCGGCATGGCCGGCAGGTTCTGGCGGCTGAGAAGCAGGCAGGTCGGGCCGTGCGTGCGTTCGACGGCCGCCTTCCAGGCCACCGCGGTCTCCACCGCGTCGCAGGGGCGCCAGACGCTCATGTTGGGGATGAGGCGCAGGCTCGCGGCGTGTTCCACCGGCTGGTGCGTCGGGCCGTCCTCGCCAAGTCCGATGGAGTCGTGCGTGTAGACGTGCACGCAGCGCACCTTCATCAGCGCGGCCAGGCGCACGGCATTGCGGGCGTAATCCGAGAAAACCAGGAAGGTCCCCCCGTAGGGGATGAACCCGCCGTGCAGGCTGATGCCGTTCATCACCGCCGACATCGCGAACTCGCGCACGCCGTAGTGTATGTAGTTCGCCTCCTCGTTGGCTGCGGATACGGCCTTGGAGCCGGACCACCAGGTCAGATTGGAGCCGGTGAGGTCCGCGGAGCCGCCGAACAGCTCGGGCAGTGCCGGCGCGTAGGCGTTCAGCACGTTCTGCGAGGCCTTGCGGGTGGCAACCGTCTCGCCCTTGGCGGCGGTGGCGGCGATGTAGTCGCGCGTGACCTGTTCCCAGCCCGCCGGCAGCGCGCCGGACATGCGCCGCTCGAATTCCGCCGCCAGCTCCGGATACGCGCCGCGATAGGACTCGAAGGTCTGCCGCCAGGCCGCCTCGGCCGCCGCTCCCTTCTGACGGGCGTCATAGGCCGCATAGATGCCGGGAGGAATGACGAACGGGGCGTACTCCCACTTCAGGTATGCGCGGGCGCGGGCGACCTCCTCGGTCCCGAGCGCCATGCCGTGGCAGCCCTCCGTACCCTGCTTGTTGGGGGCGCCGTAGCCGATCACCGTCTTGCAGCAGATGAGCGTGGGGCGGCCGACGTCGTGCCGGGCCTCCTCGAGCGCGGCGCGAACGGCCTCGGCGTCATGGCCGTCGATGCCCCGGATGACGCGCCAGCCGTAGGCCTCGAAGCGCCCGGCGGTGTCGTCGGTAAACCAGCCGTGTACCTCGCCATCGATCGAAATTCCGTTGTCGTCGTAGACCGCAATGAGCTTGCCCAGACCCAACGTGCCGGCCAGCGAACAGGCCTCGTGCGAGATGCCCTCCATCAGGCAGCCGTCGCCGACGAAGGCATAGGTGTAATGGTCGACCACCTTGAAGCCGTCGCGATTGAAGCGGGCGGCCAGCTGCTTCTCGGCGATGGCCATGCCCACGGCGTTGGCCAGTCCCTGACCGAGCGGTCCCGTGGTCGTCTCCACGCCGGGCGCCGAGCCGTATTCCGGATGCCCAGGCGTTTTGGAGTGCAACTGCCTGAAATTCTTGAGATCATCGATAGTTACCGCATAGCCCGTAAGGTGCAGCAGGCTGTACACCAGCATCGACCCGTGGCCGTTCGACATGACGAATCGATCGCGGTCGGGCCATTTGGGATTGGCCGGGTTGTGGCGCAGGAAGTCGTTCCAGAGGACCTCGGCGATGTCGGCCATCCCCATGGGCGCGCCGGGGTGTCCGGAGTTGGCCTGTTGAACCGCGTCCATGCTCAGGGCACGGATCGCGTTCGCCAGTTCGCGGCGACTGGACGGCTGGGACGTTTCCATCAGGGGTTGGGGCCGGTTCATGATTGTTTTGACGTATCGAACGGCCCGAACGGCAGCCCGATAAAAAGGGGCGCCATTCTCCCGCAGCAACTCCTCCACGGCAAGTGAACGCCCCGCCGGCATGCGGCCGTCAACCGAGGCGGCGCGGGCCATCGCGGTCCGCTGCCGCGGCGAGCGCGCGTCCCGCCGCGCCTTGCGGCCGGGGAGGATTCGCAATATCGTGCCATCGTCGGTTGACCGGCTTTTCGGCCAATCCCCGGCGGGGGTTGCCGGAAAAGCCCGGGCGTGGCTGAGGGGGGCGGCGCTGCCGCGGTTCGCCACGCCGGCACAAATGCATCGCCGCGAGGCATCAGGGCGCGGCAGGGGATGTCTGCCATGGCATTGGCATTCAACGGGGACCTCGAGTCGCTGATGGACCGGGCCCGCGCCGGCGACCCGGCGGCGGCCACGCAACTGGCCGAGCACTTGCGGCACGGGATCGGGATGGACAGGGATACCCAGGAGTCCCTGCAGTGGCTGCTGCGCGCGGCCGAGGCCGAATACGCCCCGGCGCAGTACCAGCTCGCCCTAGTCTACCGCGACGGCGACGGCGTCGCCCACGACCAACTGCAGCACCTGGACTGGCTGACGCGGGCCGCCGCCAGCGGGCAGCATGCCGCAGCCATGGTCCTGATCGGGGATTGTTACCGTTTGGGCCGCGGGGTTGCGCGCGACCACGCCAAGGCCGTGCAGTGGTACCGGCTCGCGGCCGAGAAGGGCCATGCGCGGGCCCGCTACCTGCTCGCGCGCGCCTATGCACTCGGGCGTGGCATCCTGCGTGACCGGTCCCTGGCCGTGGAATGGTATCGTCGCTCCGCCCGCAACGGCTACGCGCCGGCGCAGTTCCGGCTCGGGCTCGCCTATCTGCGCGGACATGGCTGTGAGCGCGACCCCATGCAGGCGGTGATCTGGTTCGATCGCGCCGCACGGCACGGGCACGCCGGCTCCCAGTTCCGGCTCGCCAAGGCGCTCTTGACCGGCGTCGGGATCCAGAAGCAGCCCAGCGAGGCCGCGCAATGGCTGCGCTGCGCTGCCGAACGCGGGCATCTGGAGGCGCAGTACAACCTGGGTTACCTGTATGCCTACGGCGTGGGCGTGGAGAAGAGCGACGTCGAGGCCATCGGCTGGTATCGCAAGGCGGCGCGCCGCGGCCATGCCGACTCCCAGTACGCGCTCGGCTCCTTCTACCTGAACGGGCTCGGCGTAGAACGGGACCAGGCCAAGGCGTTCCTGTGGCTGAGCCGGGCGGCGGCCAACGGCAGCGTCAGGGCGGCCTACCGCCTCGGCCGCCTCTATGCCGCCGGCGCATACAGCGAGAAGCCGATGATGCACGAGGCGCGCTACTGGCTCGAGGTGGCGGCGCGCGGGGGGCATCCCAGGGCGCCCTACCGCCTTGGCGTGGTCTGTGCCCGCGGCATGGCCGGGGCCAAGGATTTCGTCGCCGCCTACACCTGGTTCTATGTCGCTGCGGCAATCACCGGCGATGAGCGGGCGCTGAAGCTTGCGGAGGCCGTCGGCGGGCTCTTGACGGCCGAGGAGCTGGAGGCGGCCAAGGACCTGGCGCGCCGGACCTGGCAGGAGATAGGCGCCAAGGCGCGCCGAGTCGCCGCCGGGAAACCGGGGGACGAGGAGGCGCGCACCACCGAAGACCTGGAGGACGTCATCGAGTTACCCGCCTCGCAGGAGCCCTCCCCGGTGCGAGTCGAGGATGGGGACACGAGCGTGCACGACGATCCGCAGCCGCTGTGGGTGCAGGACATCGACATCGGCGCGATCCTCAACGAGTCCGCCGAGGGCCGGCGCCCCTTGATGTGAGACGGGCGGCGGCCCGGGGCGCGGCGCGCGTCAGCGCCATTTGATCGAACACCCCATGCTCGGAGTCTGCTGCGGTGGCCCGCGACCGGTCTGCGCGATGAGCGTCATCGCCTCCAGCAGCTCGCGCGGTGAGCCCTCCGGCGCCGGCCTGCCCGGGGTGGTCGCGTCCAGCCGGCCACGGTATTGCAGGCGCAGGTCGCGGTTGTAGCCGAAGAAATCCGGGGTGCACACCGCCCCGTAGGCGCGCGCCACCGCCTGGGTCTCGTCGATCAGGTACGGGAAGCCGAACCCGTGTGCGTGCGCGAACTCCCGCATCCTTTCCGGCGCATCCTCCGGGTAGCTGGAGTAGTCGTTGGGCATGATGCCCACGGCTCGCACGCCCAGCTTCTCGAGCGCTTCCACGTCGCGCACCAACGCGTCGCAGATCGCCTTGACGTACGGGCAGTGATTGCAGATGAACATGACCAGAGTCCCGCGCTCGCCGCGGCAGTCCGCGAGGCTCCATAGCCTGCCATCGACGTCGGGCAGGGAGAAATCGACGGCCGGCCGGCCGAAATCGCATACGGGTGTGTGCGTCAGCGCCATGGGTGTTCGATCCGCGGCCCGAATTCCACGCTCCGACAGCCCTGCCGGGCGGATACCAAATGGCCGGGGTTGCGGCTAAACTTGGCAGCCTTTTTTTTGCCCCAACAGCGCACGAAGCAGGATATCAGCCAATGTCCAGTTACCTTTTCACCTCCGAGTCGGTCTCCGAGGGACATCCCGACAAGGTGGCCGATCAGATCTCTGACGCGATTCTCGACGCGATCCTCGCCAAGGACAAGTATGCGCGCGTGGCCGCCGAGACCCTCTGCAACACCGGCCTGGTGGTCCTGGCCGGCGAGATCACGACCAGCGCGAGCATCGACTACAACGAGGTGGCGCGCGACACGATCAGGGACATCGGCTACGACAACACCGAGTACGGCATCGACTACAAGGGCTGCGCGGTACTGGTCGCCTACGACAAGCAGTCGCCGGACATCGCGCAGGGCGTCGACGAAGGGCGCGGCCTGGACCTGGAGCAGGGCGCAGGCGATCAGGGTCTCATGTTCGGTTACGCCTGCGAGGAGACGCCCGAGCTCATGCCGGCCGCCATCTATTACGCGCACCGGCTGGTCGAACGGCAGTCGATGCTGCGCAAGAGCGGCAAGCTCTCCTGGCTGCGGCCGGATGCCAAGTCGCAGGTGACGCTGCGCTACGTGGACAACCGCCCGGACTCCATCGACACCGTCGTGCTCTCCACCCAACACGCGCCGGAGATCGATCACGCCACCCTGACGGAGGCGGTTATCGAGGAGATCGTCAAGCCCGTGCTTCCCGGGGAGCTGGTCAAGGGCAAGGTGAAGTACCTCATCAACCCCACCGGCCGGTTCGTGGTCGGCGGGCCGCAGGGCGACTGCGGACTGACGGGGCGCAAGATCATCGTCGACACCTATGGCGGCGCGGCCCCGCACGGCGGCGGCGCGTTCTCCGGCAAGGACCCTTCCAAGGTCGATCGGTCGGCCGCCTACGCGGCGCGCTACGTGGCGAAGAACGTGGTCGCCGCCGGACTCGCCTCGAAGTGTCAGGTGCAGGTCTCCTACGCCATCGGCGTGGCCCGCCCGACGTCGGTGATGGTGACCACCTTCGGAACCGGGAAGGTCACCGACGAGAGGCTCTCGGAGCTGGTGCTCGAGCACTTCGACCTGCGCCCCAAGGGCATCGTTCAGATGCTCGACCTGCTGCGCCCCGTCTACAGGAAGACCGCCGCCTACGGACATTTCGGCCGCAGCGACACGGATTTCACCTGGGAGCGCACCGACAGGGCGGAGGCCCTGCGCGCGGCGGCGGGCGTCCGCTAGGGCCCGCCCCATTCCCGCGGCGCTGCCGGCGGGCCGGGCTGCGCCGCGTCGTGGAAAATCTCGGCAAGATCGAGCTTTTCTGCGCGGCAGTGCGCGTCTATACTGCCGCCCTGCCCTGAGGAGCGCTGCAGCGACCCACCGGACGTCAGGCTCAGGGCATTCCCGTCACAGTTGTTCGGAACGGCGCTCGCTAACTTTTTTCTTGTTCGACTAGAGAAAGGAGGGCGCGAGATGAGCGCCGTCATGCAATCGAAATCCAAATCCGCCGCCGTCGAATCCGTCGTCGCCGACCTGGCGCTCGCCGACTGGGGCCGCAGGGAGATCCGCATCGCGGAGACCGAGATGCCCGGTCTCATGGCGATCCGCGAGGAGTACGCCAGCCAGCAGCCGCTGCGCGGCGCGCGCATCACCGGTTCGCTGCACATGACCATCCAGACCGCCGTGCTGATCGAGACGCTGCAGGCGCTCGGGGCGGAGGTGCGCTGGGCCTCCTGCAACATCTTCTCGACGCAGGATCACGCCGCCGCGGCGATCGCGGCCGCCGGGACGGCGGTGTTCGCGGTCAAGGGCGAGACCCTCGAGCAGTACTGGGAATACACCCACCGCATCTTCGAATGGCCGGACGGCGGCTACTCCAACATGATCCTCGACGACGGCGGCGACGCGACGCTGTTACTGCACTTGGGCGCCAAGGCCGAGACCGATCCTACCAGCGTCACGCATCCGGCCAGCGAGGAGGAGACCTGCCTGTTCAACGCGATCAAGGCCAGGCTGAAGGCCGATCCGAAGTGGTATTCCACGCGTCTTTCGCGGATCAAGGGCGTCACCGAGGAGACCACCACGGGCGTGAAGCGGCTCTACCAGATGCACAAGGAGGGGCGCCTCGCGTATCCCGCGATCAACGTCAACGACTCGGTGACCAAGAGCAAGTTCGACAACCTCTACGGCTGCCGCGAGTCGCTGGTCGACGGCATCAAGCGCGCCACCGACGTGATGATCGCCGGCAAGATTGCCGTGGTCGCCGGTTACGGCGATGTCGGCAAGGGCTCGGCCCAGGCGCTGCGGGCGCTCTCGGCGCAGGTATGGGTGACGGAGATCGACCCCATCTGCGCCCTGCAGGCGGCGATGGAAGGCTATCGCGTGGTCACCATGGACTACGCCTGCGACAAGGCGGACATCTTCGTCACCGCCACCGGCAACTTCCATGTGATTACCCACGAGCACATGAAGAAGATGAAGGACCAGGCGATCGTCTGCAACATCGGCCACTTCGACAACGAGATCGACGTGGCCGCGCTCGGCCAGTACGAGTGGGAGGAGATCAAGCCGCAGGTCGACCACGTCATCTTCCCGGACGGCAAGCGCCTGATCCTCCTTGCCAAGGGGCGCCTGGTGAACCTGGGCTGCGCCACCGGGCATCCTTCCTACGTGATGAGCTCGTCGTTCGCCAACCAGACGATCGCGCAGATCGAGCTCTACACCAACGCGAAGAAATACCCGGTGGGGGTGTACACGCTGCCCAAGCACCTCGATGAGAAAGTGGCGCGGCTGCAACTGAAGCGCCTCAACGCCCAGCTCACCGAGCTGAACGAGGTCCAGGCGAAGTACATCGGGGTGCCGAAGGAAGGGCCGTACAAGTCGGAGCACTACCGGTATTAGGCAGGAATCGGGGACAGACCCCAGGCAAAGAAAAATCGGGGTCTGTCCCCGGAAAACCGGCGAGAATCGGGGTCAGACCCCAGGCGAG
>CAZTPK010000086.1:0-7209 GCA_964614765.1 uncultured Gammaproteobacteria bacterium | reverse complement strand
GTCGTCGGCTGCGGCGATGCCACCGAGGCGATACGCGACGGCGAGATGCTGACCGTGTCCTGCGCCGAGGGCGACGCCGGCCACGTGTATCGCGGCAGCGTGCCGTTCGAGGTCACGCGCCTGGATCTGGATCGCATGCCGGATTTGCCGGTGAAGATCATGATGAACGTCGGCAACCCGGAGCGCGCCTTCCACTTCGCCGCGCTGCCGAGCGCCGGCGTCGGCCTGGCGCGCCTGGAATTCATCATCGGCAACGCCATCGGCGTGCATCCCCAGGCGCTGCTCGAGTTCGATCGGTTGCCCGCGGACGTGCAGGCGAGGATCCGCGCGAAGATGGCCGGCTACGCGGGTCCGACGGAGTTCTACGTCGCGCGTCTGACCGAGGGCATCGCGAGCATCGCCGCGGCGTTCGCGCCCCTGCCCGTGATCGTCCGGCTCTCGGATTTCAAGTCCAACGAGTACGCCAACCTGATCGGCGGAGATCGCTACGAGCCGAAGGAGGAGAATCCCATGCTCGGATTCCGCGGCGCGGCGCGTTACCTGGCGCCCTCGTTTCGTCCCTGCTTCGAGATGGAGTGCCAGGCGCTCAGGCGCGTGCGCGAGGAGATGGGGCTGGACAACGTGTGGGTGATGGTGCCGATGGTGCGCACGCTCGGGCAGGCCGGGGCCGTGGTCGAACTGCTCGCCGCCAACGGCCTGAAGCGCGGCGAGAAGGGACTGAAGCTCATCATGATGTGCGAGGTTCCCTCGAACGCCGTGCTGGCCGAGGAGTTCCTGCGCCACTTCGACGGCTTCTCGATCGGCTCCAACGATCTCACGCAACTGACGCTCGGCCTGGATCGCGATTCGAACCTGGTCGCCGACACCTTCGACGAGCGTGATCCGGCGGTGAAATCCCTCATTGCGCGCGCCATCAGGTGCTGCCTGCAGGAGGGCAAGTACATCGGCATTTGCGGACAGGGGCCCTCGGATCATCCGGACTTCGCCCGCTGGCTGATGGAGCAGGGCATCACCAGCCTCTCGCTGAATCCCGATGCCGTGATCTCCACCTGGCTGGAGCTCGCGAAGCGTTAGCGCAAGGGCGCTCCTCACCGCAACCCGCTGCAAGAGTCTTGCGGCTGACGTCAAACCGCGTGCATCCGGCTGGAAGTCCGCGAGGCCGGAAGGCCACCAGTCATGGTGGCAGGCTGCGCAGGAGGGCGGTGTTACGCAGATGGGGCGGGAGCCGACTCGGTCCTCACGGAGGCGCGGGATCGGAATCAGCGGCCCGCCGCCGGCCCAGCCGAGCCGCGGCAGGGTCCATCAGCCTGATCAGCAATGGCCGTCGCAACCAGCCATTGCCAACGCCGATGATTCCGCCTGCCTCTGCGCCCGCCGCGGCAAACGCGGAGATGTCCTGGCACAGGGCCCAAGAGCGGATTCGTTCGAGACTCATGCGCCCTGCTCCCCGGGCGTTCGCAGCGGTACGATGTCGGCCGCCCGCAGGCATACGGTCACTTCCTGTCCCGGCCTGACCGGGAATCGGCGCAGCGCCCGCGCCGGCAGGCGCATCTGCAGGCGCACGTTCTCGAGCCCCGCCGGCGTTAGCCACACCAGCGCGTCGCTGCCGAGGTCGACGCGCTCCAGGACACGCGCATCGACGGGATTCTCCAGATGGCTGTCCCAGGGCTTGTCCGGCCGTACCAACAGCACATTGCCCGGCTGGATCGCCCAGCGCAGGTGGCCGCGGGGAGGTCCGCGATCGGCCACCCGCAGGGTGTGAGGCCCCCAACGCATAAGGGCCTGACCACCGGCGTCGGCAGTTCCGATCTGCCCGTCGAAGACGTTGGGGATGTCGAGCAGCCGCGCGGCCTCCTCGCAGCAGGGGTGCGCCAGCACTTCGGCCGTCGCGCCGGACTGGAGCAGCCGGCCCGCATGGACCAGGCATAAATGGGAAGCGAGCTGCGCCGCTTCGTCGAGGTCGTGGGTGTCCACGACGACCGTGGCGCCGAGCGCCTCGTGCAGGCGCAGGATCTCGACGTAGAGTGATCTCTTCGTGCCGCGATCCACCGCCGAGAACGGCTCGTCCAGCAGCAATAGCCTGGGCTCGCGCGCGATGGCCCGGGCCACCGCCACACGCTGCTTCTGCCCGCCGGAGAGTTCGCGCGGATGGCGGGTGGCCAGCTCTTCGACCCGCACCAGCGCGAGCGCGCGCCGGACCCGCTGCGCGCGCAGTGAAGGGGGGAGATGCTGCAGAGCCATCTCCACGTTGCCCTGCGCGGTGAGATGGGGAAACAGGGCATAGTGCTGGGGCACGAGACCCACCGGCCGCAGCCGGGCAGGAAGGCGCCAGCCGGTGCGGGGGTCGCTCCAGGGCTCACCGTCGACCCGCACCATCTGGCGGCCGTGCCGCAGCAGTCCGGCGATGGCGCGCAGGATGGAGGTCTTGCCCGAGCCGGATGGACCGAGCAGGGCGGTTATCCTGCCGGCAGGAAACGTGGCCGCAAAATCCAGCGGCGGCCCATCGTGGCGGAGTTCCAGCTCCACGCTCATGCGGCGCGGCGCTGCTGCATCAGTCGGGCGACGAAGCCGTAGCTCACGGCAATGGTGACCAGCGAGATGAGGAGCAGCAGCAGCGCCATCTGCCCGGCCGCTTCCAGGTCGAAGGCCTGGGCATGGTCGTAGATGGAGATCGCCACCGTCTTGGTTTCGCCGGGGATGTTGCCTCCCACCATCAGCACCACGCCGAATTCTCCGAGGGTGTGGGCGAAGGTCATCACCGCCGCCGAGAGTATGCCGGGCCAGGCGAGCGGCAGCTCGATCTTGCGGAAGGCCTGCCAGAATGTCAGTCCGCAGCACTGGGCCGCCTCGCGGATTTCCGGCGGGATGGCCTCGAAGGCGCGCTGCACCGGCTGAACGGCAAAGGGGATGTTGAAGACGACGGAGGCCACCACCAGACCCGTGAAGCTGAAAGCCAGGGTTTGTCCGGCCAGGCGCTCGTAGAGCTGGCCGAACCACGTATGGCTGCCCATGGCCACGAGGAGGTAAAAGCCGATCACCGTGGGCGGCAGCACCAGCGGCAGCGCCAACAGACCCTCGATCCACGCCTTGCCCCGGAAGGGTGTCACCGCCAGCCACCAGCCCACAGCGATTGCCAGCGGCAGCAGCACCAGGAGGGTGACCGCCGCCAGACGCAGCGAAAGGAGGATGGCCTGCCAGTCCATGAGCGCTAGTTCTCGCCCTCGCCCGGCGGCACGAAGCCGTAGCGCGCGAAGACCTCGCGGGCCGCAGGCTGCTGCACGTAGCGGTAGAAGGCCGCGGCCGACTCGCCCGCCTTGGCGGTGAGCGCCATGCGCTGACGCAGCGGTTCGGATGCGTGCCACTCGGCGGGTATCGTGGCGAAGCGACCGAGCCTGGCAATCTCGGGCGCCTTGGACATGGACAGCGGGATGACGCCGCCCTGGCTCGACCCCGAGGCGGCAAATTGCGTCGCCTGGGACGCGTTCTCGCCCAGCACCAGCCTCGATCCGATGGCGGGCCACAGGCCCGCATGCTGCAGGGCGGCGCGGGCCGCGCGGCCATAGGGCGCGTGCTCGGGATTGGCGATGGCAAGGCGCCGGATGTGGCCAGCGGCGAGCGCTGCCTTCAGACCCTTGAGCTCCGCGTCCACTTCCAGCGGCGAGCCGTGCGGGGCGAAGAGCACCAGCCGGCCGATGGCGTAAAGAGTGCCACGGTCGCGGACGAGCCCCTTCTCGGCGAGCTGGAGCACGTAGTCCTCGTCGGCCGATAGCAGCATCTCGTAAGGCGCACCGTTCTCGATCTGGGTCTTGAAGGTGCCGGAGGAGCCGAAGACTAGCTTCACCTCGCGGCCCGTGTCGCGCTTGAACCGGTCAGCAATCTCGGCCAGAGCGAACTTCAGGTCGGCCGCAGCGGCGATGGCCGGCATTTGCTCGGCGCGAACCGAGGCGAGGCACAGCAGCATGGCAGCCGCCGCAATCCGGTGCGCAAGCGACACGATTTCCCCCGGTAGGTGCGTTGTATCGAAAATGATATAGCGCATCTTCTCGAGGCGCCATCCCGGATTGCCAGCAGGGGGTTCAGTCGACCAGACCACGCAACGCAGTCAGCTCGTGGCGTACCGCCGAGTTGATGCGTGCCTCGAGGGCATCGTAGTTCCGGACGAGTTGCTTGCCGATATCGGTGAGCCGTGCGCCGCCACCGCCTTTTCCGCCGGTGGTCGTCTCCACGACAGGGCGGCCGAAGCCCCTGTTGAGGGTGTCGATGAGCAGCCACGCCCGTTTGTAAGTCATGCCCAGGCGCCTGGCCGCCTGGCTGATGGAGCGCGTTGCCTCCACGGCACGCAACAGGTCGATCTTGCCCGGGCCAATGGCGATCTCATCGCCGAGGTAGATGCGGGGCCGCACGATGATGGCATTTGGTTTTCTTGCGTGCGGGGTTCTCATCTGGAGTCGAGGGCCTCGGCCAAGCGGACGCCGACACATTCTCCGCCACGTCGCGGCTGGAAGTCACTGTGTCCCGCCCCCGGGTTCGGCCGTCGGCTCCATCCGCACTCATGACGCTCCGGCGGACTGCCGCAGGCAACATCAGGCGGTCGAGAAGACATCGGGCGGCCAAATGTGGAACGCCGTCTCCGTGCGAAGGAAATTGCCATCGTGGCCGGGCTGCGGCAGCAGTGCGTTGCCGTGGCCGCACGGCCCACCGGATGCAAGCTCAGACTCGAGGCAAAAAACGCCCCCGCGAAGCGTTTCGCCCGAACACTGCCGGTCGCAGCAGAAGCCGCGAATGAAAAGTGCAGAGGCGAACAATCCGGCGGAACTTGCGGCACAACCTCTCCGAGTCGCACCCGCGCTACCGGACCGGCGGATGTGAAAACGGCTAGCGAAATGCCCGAGCGACGTATTATTGGTGGAGACGGGGGGGATCGAACCCCCGACCTTCGCATTGCGAACGCGACGCTCTCCCAGCTGAGCTACGTCCCCACGTCAGGAGGCGCGTAGTTTACCCGCCAAAGGCCGCGGCGCCAATACGGAATGCCTGCAGCCGTGGTCCGAACCGCTGTGTGGTCCGCAATGTGCAGAGACCGCGGCACGGCCCTCCCGTGCGCGGCTCAGGCGAGTCGCTTGCGCTTCATCTCGCGATCGAGCTGGGCGATGAACTGCTCCAGGGCGTGCTGGTCGCTGCGGTCCACGTGCCTGAAACGCACGCCGCAGCGCGCGACGCGCGAGGCCTGCACCACGTCGGCATAGCAGATGACGCCGCTGCCGTGGATGCGCGCGCCGGAGGGCAGGGTGATGACGAGGTGCTGGATATCGCTGCCGGTGGCGAACTCCGCGGGCGTGGCGCCGCGCAGGCGGGCGCTCAGGCCGCCCATCGAAATATCCCGCAATTCGGCCGCGTACAGCGTGCCGCTCGGCATCGCCAGTTGCACGGGGATCTGTTTTTCCATCGGCACGCCCGCGCGGTAGTGTTCGCGGCGCTGTATGTAGTCGAGCACCGCCGGGAACCGTAGCTGGTAGTACGGCAGGCCCGCTTCCTCGCCCACGGCGCTCACCTCGGTCTCGAACCGGATGGTCACGTTGTTCATGCGGGCGCGCACGGAGAGCCTGCGCTGGGGTTGGATGAACCTGTTGACGGCGCGCGGCGTGAGCTCGTCGATGACGAGGTAGCCCTGGTTGCGAACCACCTCGATGACCGCGCTGGAGTAGTAGTCTTCCGTGCCGTCCACGCTAACTCCGAGCAGGCAGCGCTTCTCGTAGAGCTGCTCGAGGATGCGGGCGATCTGTTCCGGACGGGTGATCGCGTCCGGGTTGCTCAGCTCGATGAGGGGTTCGCGCTGTTCGCGTCGGGCGGGCGCCGCCTGCGCCCTGGAGAATGGCCACAACGCCACGGTGCGGTTCCTTTGTCGGGCCGCGTCGTTGGTCTCAGGCGCTGCCCAGTGCCTTGGCCTGGCCGTCCCGATAAAGGTTGCCGGTGCGCCCGTACGTCTTCGCGCGCCCCTGGCTGCCTTGCAGCAGGGCCAGCAGGTTCTCCGCGAAATTGCGGCTGGCGTTGATGGTCACGCCGTTGATGCGATTGCGCTCCTCGCAGCGCTCCAGCAGCCGGCACATGCGCGACCAGGCATCGGCCATGACCGCGGTCACCTCGGCCCCGACGAGTCCGTCGCGGTTCGGCTGCACGCCGGCCTCTTCGCACAGGCGGGTGAACTCCTTGCCCATGCCTTCCAGCTGTCCCAGCAGATCGTTCTTGCGGTCCGTCGCCGCCTGCAGACTGTTGATGTCGCGGCTGCCCAGGGCCTCGGTCTCTCCCTGCAGGACCTGGTCGAGCTCTGTCAGCAGGCGGATGTGGGCGGCGGTGATCTCGAGAAGGCGCTGCTGGGCTGGCTTCATTTCTTGCCCACCTCGCCACCGGAGATCATCATCATCTCGTGGCGCAGGAGGTTCTGCGCGAGCTTCTCGTCGTCGACCTGGTAGTTGCCTTCGGCAATCGCCTGGCGCAGTCGGTTGACGCGTTCGATGTCCACGTCCGGGGCGTTGCGCACGGCCTGTTCGAGGTCGCGCATCTCGGCGGCGGTCCTGGTCAGCGAGACGTTCTCGCCACTGACCGCCCCCGGCTTGCCCGGCGCGACGACACCCGCGACCTCCGCGGTGGCGGGGCGCTGGGTGGCTGGGCTGACTACTCCGCTCGTTGTACCTTTGACCTCTGTAACCATGGTCTCTTACTCCAATTTCATTCTCTGCTCATGGCCCGTAGCGGCAGACTCGCCTCGAACTTTAGGCCACCCTGGAGGAACCGCCATTCAATCACAACCCGATCTCCACGGAGCCGTCCGACAGCACCGTGCCTTCGACCACGCGGGCGGAAGAATTGTTCTTGACTTTCAATCGGTCACCGACGCTGCCGTCGGCCAGGGCAGTGCCTTCCATGCGCACCAGGATACCGCCGCTGTTGGCCGTCAGCGTCACCTGTTGTCCGCGCTTCACGGCGACTGCCCCGGCGACCAGGGTCGGCACCACGACCTGGCCCGGTGACCCTGGACGGGTGAGCACCTTGCCGAGCACCGCGGCGGGGTCCTCGAAATAGCCGGAACCGAGACCACCGGCCTCGCGCATCTCGACGTCGATGTCCTGGGCGGTAAGAGCCGCGCCGCGCGGGACGGGGCGTGCCAGAACGACGACCGGCCGCGGCGCCGAGACACGGACAGGAACATAG
>CAZTPK010000085.1:0-7223 GCA_964614765.1 uncultured Gammaproteobacteria bacterium | reverse complement strand
GCTTTTCTCGCGGCCACGCAGCTGCGCTCGCGCCGCCCGCCCGCCGCCTCCGGCGCGGCGAACGGATCCGCCGGCAGCCCGTTCCAGAACCGCACGCGAAAATCCGTGGTCGGCGCCAGGAACTCCCGCAGCCCGTAGCGGCCGGCGAGGTGCGCCTGCAGACGCAGGCAGGCGTGCTCCCGCCAGGTGTGCCGGGCGGTGACGTTGTCCAGGCCCCAGTCCGGCTGCCGCTCGCCCTCCTCGCCCTCCACCAGCGCGTGACACAGCTCGTGCAGGATCATCTGCGCCAGGCAGTCGTCTGCATCCAGCGTCGCGTCCTCGCCGATCAGCAGGGTTCGCCGGCCATCGGTGGCGGCGTATGCCTCGGTGGTGCGCGCCACGCGGTAGCCGACGCGCGCGGCGCAGGCGATCCAGATGAGCGAAAGGGGATCCTGATATCGGTGCGTGGGCACGCGGAGCACGGCGGTCATGACGGCGGAAGAAACAGTGTGTTGGGGGATGCGCATGATAGCGCGGTCCGCCGGGGCTGGAGGCGCCCTGTGTCGTCACAGCGCCCCGATGCGGGCCTACACCGGCTTCCGGCATCGTGATACCCTCCGCGGCGTGGGGATTGCGCAGACTCCCCGAATCAGACGCACGCGCGTCCAAGTTCTGCTCCCGATTCAGGGCAGCACCCCCCTGGAGGAGCGCCATGGACGCAAGATCGCCTCAGCACCCCGACTCCAGACCGCCTGCATCCGTCGCCTTCGCCGAGGCCTTCCGCTTCTGGCTGAAGCTCGGCCTCATCAGCTTCGGCGGACCGGCAGCCCAGATCGCCATCATGCACCAGGAGCTGGTGGAACGGCGGCGATGGATCTCCGAGCGCCGGTTCCTGCATGCGCTCAACTACTGCATGCTGCTCCCGGGACCGGAGGCCCAGCAGCTGGCCACCTATGTCGGCTGGCTGATGCATCGCACGCGCGGCGGCATCGTCGCCGGCGCGCTGTTCGTCCTGCCCTCGCTGGTCCTGCTGATCCTGCTCTCGTGGATCTACGTCGCCTACGGCAGCACGCCCGTGGTGGCCGGGCTGTTCTACGGGATCAAGCCGGCCGTGACCGCGATCGTGCTGCAGGCGGCGCACCGCATCGGTTCGCGCACGCTGAGAAACAACGTGCTCCGGCTGATCGCGGCGGCCGCCTTCCTCGCCATCTTCGCGCTGGACGTCCCCTTTCCCGCCATCGTCGCCGCCGCGGCGCTGATCGGCGCAATCGGCGGCCGATACGCTCCGGAGGTCTTCCGCCCCGGCGGCGTGCGCGGCCGCACGCAGACCGATTACGGACCGGCGCTCATCGACGACCACACGCCGCCGCCGGAACACGCCCGGTTCCGCGCCGCGCGCCTTGCGCGCGTGCTCGCGGTCGGTGCGCTGCTGTGGCTGGCCCCCATGGCGACGCTCATCGCCGCATACGGATGGCAGGGGACACTGACGCAGATCGGCTGGTTCTTCACGAAAGCGGCGCTGCTGACCTTCGGTGGCGCCTACGCAGTGCTGCCCTACGTCTACCAGGGCGCGGTCGGGCACCACGGTTGGCTCACCGGCGCGCAGATGATCGACGGCCTGGCGCTGGGGGAGACGACACCCGGCCCGCTCATCATGGTGGTGGCCTTCGTCGGATTCCTGGGCAGCCACGCACAGGCGCTGCTCGGGTCCGACCTGCGATTCCTCGCCGGCGCGCTGGGCGCGCTCGTCGCCACCTGGTTCACCTTCCTGCCCTCGTTCGTCTTCATCCTGGCCGGCGGGCCGCTGGTGGAGTCGACCCACAACGAGCTGAAGTTCACGGCGCCGCTGACCGCGATCACCGCCGCGGTCGTGGGCGTGATCGTCGACCTCGCCGTGTTCTTCGGCTACCACGTGCTGTGGCCGCGGGGCTTCGCCGGCGCCTTCGATTGGGTATCGGCGGTGATCGCCCTGGCCGCTGCCGTCGCGCTGCTTCGGTACCGGCGTACGGTCATCGAGGTGATCGCGGCGTGCGGGTTGCTGGGACTGATCCTGAAAGGAGCCGGTCCTTAGGCATCACGGGGGCCCGCGGCAGCGCAACGGCCGGCGGTCTTGCGGACCTCAGGGGGCCTCGGCGTCTGCTACCCCGATCCGCGTCACCAGCGCCTTGTCGATCTTGGTCCCGTCCATGTCGGCCACCTCGAAGCGATGCCCACCCCATTCGAACCGCTCACCGGCGGTCGGCACCTTCTCGAACTGGGCAAGCATGAAACCGGCGAGCGTGTGATAGTCCGGGTTGGCCGAAAGCTGCGGCAGACCGAGGATGTCGCGCACCGCATCCAGATGCATCTCCCCGTCCATGAGCCACGATCCGTCGTGACGCTGTACGGCCTGTATGGCCTCCTCGGCGCCCGGGAATCCGCCGACGATGGCCTTCAGGATGTCGAAAGTGGTGACGACGCCGCTGACGCTGGCGCTCGCGTCGAGCACGATGGCCATGTGAACCGGGGAGCGCCGGAACTGATCCAGCACTCGCAGCGTCGAGGTATGGTCGTCGACGTAGAGCGGATCGCGCAACGCCGCGCGCACGTCGATGGGCCTGCCCGCGAGCAGCTGCTCGAACAGATCGGTCTTCTGGACGATCCCGAGCGGGCGGTTCAGACCGCCCTGCACCACGACCAGGCGCGAGAATACCGAGCGCGCGAGGACCGCGCGCTGTTCCGCCTCCGGCGCGTCGATGTCGAGCCATTCCACGTGTATGACCGGCGTCTTGATGGCGCGAACCTTCCAGTCGGCCAACCGCATGACGCCGGTGATCATCTCCTTCTCCTGCGGCGCGAACTCGCCTTCGCTCACGCCCTCGGCCACCAGCGCCTTCACCTCCTCCTCGATGACCTGCGGGACCGCGCGTGTCTCCGCGCCGAAGGCCGCCAGCAACAGGCGCGAGGAGCCCTGCAGGAGGAAGACGATCGGCGCCATGATTCGGGCGATCAGGGCCAGGACCGGGGCGACCACGACGGCGATGCGTTCGGGGTGACGGATGGCGAGCTGCTTGGGCACCAGCTCGCCGATGACGATGGAGGCATACGTGATGGCCGAGACCACGAAGACGGTCGACAGCTCCTCGGCGTAAGCGGCGACCGCCGCAACCTCGAGCAGGCGCGCCTCGAGCACCGGCGCGAACTCCTCGCCGCCGAACACGCCGGCGAGGATGCCCACCAGCGTGATGCCGACCTGCACGGTCGAGAGAAACCGCGCCGGATTCTCGTTGAGCGCCAGAGCCGCCGCAGCGCCGGGTATCCGCTTGTGCACCATCGCCCGCAGCTTGGTCCGCCGCGACGACACCAGCGCGAGCTCGGCCATGGCGAAGAAGCCGTTCAGGAGCACCAGCGCGAGGATGATGAGAATGCTGGAACCGTAGGCCATCGAGGAACCGATCTTCGTTGCGGAGTGTTCAAGGATACAGCACGGCACGGGGCTGCCGGGGGCATCGGGCGCGGTCTCGGGGGCGGCGAGACCCACCGACGCCCTTCAGCCGCGCGCTGAATGTGACATCCGGATGGGTCGCAACCCGTGTCAACGCCTGGCGCAGCACGCCGGGAAGTCCCGCAGCAGCCGATCGATTCCGCGCAATGCCTCGCGCAGGCGGCTCCTCTCCCCCGCGTCCAGTCGCGAGACCTCGATGCGGGTCGACGGCGCAACGCCATGCTCGAGATCATACAGTTGCTGCGCCAGGACGAGGTTCATCAGGAATTCATAGATGTCGCACATGCGCTCCGCGTCGTCCCTGGACAGTCGCGTGCTGGCTGCCGCCTCCCGCAAGCGGTCGGCCGTGGAGCGGGCAGTGCTGCCGACGAGCAGGGCGAGGATCCGGGCCGCGGTGACAAGGGGCAGGATCGCCGTCTTGAGATTCACGCGACCGGATTCCAACTCGAAACCACCGAAGATACCGAGCGGCGGTCGCAGCCCGGACAACACCTTGGCCATACGCTCCAGGGTGCCCGGATGCGACGTCGCCATCCTCACGGCATTTCCCTGCAGCTCCTCGGCCACGCGGACGTCCCCGTACACAGGCTTCATGTCGAAGAAGGCATTGATGTTGTGCAGGCAATCGGCGGCGCGCATGTCCAGCCACACGCCGAGCCGTTCGTTCCAATCCGCCAGCGTCCGGCGCCACATCGGATTGCTCGCCATAACGTCGCCGCTACAGTAAGGGACTCCGGCTTCGTTCAATATCTCGACGAAGGCGTGCGCGAACATCTCGAACCAGAGATCGTGACGCCTGGTGCCGAGGTAGACGATCGCATTGTCCTGATCCGGCGCGAGGAGACTCTCACCCCGCCCTGCCGAACCCAGCAGCAGCAGTGCCCACGGCACCGGAGCGGCGCCGTGACCCCGGCTGCGCATGCGTTCCTCGGTCAGCGTCGCGGCTCGGACCGCAAGGTGATGCAACGCGTCGCTGATAACGGCAGCGATGGCCAGCACGCTCATGCCGGTGTCCAGCAATCCGCGCGCGACGGCCGGCAGCTCGTCCGCGGCCAGGGCAAGATCATGGGGCGTCGCGGCGGTCATGACGCGATCCCCCAGGAGGATCGCTGGAGCCCTCCGGCCTTCCAGGAGTGCCTTCGCCGTCACGATCCCCTGCACTTGTCCCGCCTCGTTCACGACCGCCAGATGCCCCGTTCCCATGCGCTGCATGCGACCGATGGCCTGGTAAACGAAGGCCGACTGCGGAAGCGATGCGACAGGTTTGGTCGCATGTTCTCGGGCAGTCGTCGACAGCACACGCTCATCGCCCCGCGCGATGGCATCCACCAAATCCCGTTCGGTCAGGATCCCGAGGTCATTGCCGCTACCGACGCCGGTCACCAGCACGGCTCCTGTCATGGACGATCGGAGCCGACGCGCGACCTCGATGAGGTTGGCATCACCGGCAACGAACTCCGGAGCGCTCATGATCTGCTCCAATCGATGACGGTATACGTAGCTGTCCAGACGCTCGAGTCCGCTGACCGCTGGCGTCGCGAGCGAACCGGCCAACGTCCCGGCCTGCGAAGGCACGGTGAACCAGCCGGCCGCCTCCTGGAGATTCAAGGCTGCCTGCGCGGTCGCCTGGAAGCGCCGCGCCTCCGCCAGGGTGCGAACGCCGGCATCGCGCAGCCGCGGCAGCAGGCGCACGTAGATCTCCGCTGCGATCAGTGCGTCGCCCAGCGCCGTGTGCCTGCCGTCGACCTCGACATCCAGCCAGTCCGCCACGGACTCGAGGCCTCCCTGCGCCAGCGCCGGATTGAGCGCAATCGCCAGCAGTCCCGTGTCGAGCCATGCGCGCTCCTCCCAGGCGATTCCGGTACGCGCCGACTCGTGCCTCAATATCGCAAGGTCAAAGCCGATACTGTGACCGATGATGATCCTGTCCGATATGACGGCGAGCAGCTCGGCCAGAACGTTTGGCAATGTCTGGGCCGCAGCAACCATCTCGTCGGTGATACCGTGAATACGGGTGGCGAGCGGCGGGATCGGCACTTCCGGCCGCACCAGACGCTCGAACACGCGTTCACGCAGGATGAGGCCACCGGACAGCGGAACGGCCGCCACGGAGACTACCCGATCGCGGCGCACATCGAGTCCCGTCGTCTCCAAGTCCAGGCTGACGGCGGGGAGACCGGACATCAGACGCGCTCCGGACAACCCAGTCATCGACGGCGGGCTCCTGCGGGCACCGGCGGGTACATGCGATCTCCGGCATCACCGCGTCGTCCGAGGAGCATGAATCTACCGCACCAGCAGCACGGGGATCTTGCACAGGGCGATGACCTTGCTCGCCACCGATCCGAGCATCAACTGCTCGAAGGCGCTGTAGCCGTGCGAGCCCATGATGACCAGGTCGAACTTGCCGCGGCGCGCGAACTTCGCGATCTCGTTGCCCGCGCTGCCCTTGATGACGGCCTCCGTATACCCAATGCGCGCGCGGCGCAGCCGCGTCTTCGCCTTGGCCAGCACGCTTGCGGCCTTGCCCTCGTCGACGTGCAGCACAGTCAGCTCGCATTCCTGTCCGAACGTGGCCTTGTGCCGCACCAGGTAGTCCAGCGCCTTCCATCCAAACGCACTGCCGTCCACCGTCAGGAGTATCTTCATGGTCTGCCCCTCGTCGTGACTTTCAAATCATGCGGTCTTCCTCGCCCGGCTGTCCTCCCGGTAGATCCATCCGCGGCGGTACATCCATTTCTCGACCTCCACGCTCACGAACACAACGGAGGACAACGCGATGCAGATCAGGAGCTCCTGTACGGACAGCGGCGCGGTCCTGAACACCACCTGCAGCGCAGGAACGTACAGGATCGCCATCTGCAGGGCAAACGTCAGCAACACCGCGCCCAGCAACGGCAAGTTGCTGAACAGGCCGAGCGTGAACAGGGAATCGCGCTCGGATCGTATCGCCAGCACGTGACCCATCTGCGCCAGCGTCAGCACCGTGAACACCATGCTCTGCCAGTGCGCCGAGCCGGTGTGGTACGCCCACGCCTGCGCCACCAGCGATACGCCTGCCATCAGCAGTCCCACCCACAGCATGTGCTGCCACATGCCGCCTGCGAAAATGCTCTCCTGCGGCGGGCGCGGCGGTCTCTTCATGACATCGCGTTCCGCCGGCTCGACGGCCAGCGCGAGCCCCGGCAGTCCGTCGGTCACCAGGTTGATCCAGAGGATGTGTATCGGCAGCAGCGGCAACGGCAGAAACAAAAGCGGCGCCAGGAACAGCGTCCATAACTCGGCGGAGTTTCCGGTCATGGCGTAGCGCACGAACTTGCGGATGTTGTCGAAGATCCGCCGCCCCTCGCGCACCGCGGCCACGATGGTGGCGAAGTTGTCGTCGAGCAGCACCATGTCGGAGGCCTCGCGGGCGACATCGGTGCCGATCCTCCCCATCGCGACCCCGATGTCCGCACGCTTGAGCGCGGGCGCGTCGTTGACGCCGTCGCCGGTCATGGCGACGAACTCCCCGCGCCGCTGCAGGGCGGTGACGATCGCGTTCTTCTGCTCCGGCGCGACCCGCGCGTACACCCGCAGCGCATCGACCTCCTTGATCAGCCGGGCCTCGGGCATGACCGCGAGGTCGCTGCCGGTCACGATCCCGTCGTCGTGCGCGGCGATGCCCAGCTGCACCGCGATCGCGCGCGCCGTCGCCGGGTGATCGCCGGTGATCATGACCGGCGTGATGCCGGCGGACCGGCAGATGCGCACGGCCTCG
>CAZTPK010000084.1:0-7227 GCA_964614765.1 uncultured Gammaproteobacteria bacterium | reverse complement strand
ACAGCCGGGTAGCTAAGTACGGACGGGATAACCGCTGAAAGCATCTAAGCGGGAAACCCCCCTCGAGATGAGGTCTCCCTGGGGACTCGATCCCCCTGAAGGGCCGTTGGAGACTACAACGTTGATAGGCTGGGTGTGTAAGCGCTGCGAGGCGTTGAGCTAACCAGTACTAATTGCCCGTGAGACTTGACCATATAACACCCAAGCATTTTGGGTGGTTATAGGTCCGAAGCTGGTGGTACCAGCGAAGCGCAATAACCCCAAGAGCACCTTGCTGATTAACTTCCCGAATTCCGGCCAGCGCGTGTCAAGCACGCCGGCTGAAACAGTTTGCCTGGTGAAGATAGCGAGTGGGAACCACCCGATCCCATCCCGAACTCGGAAGTGAAGACACTCAGCGCCGATGATAGTGTGGCAGCTGCCATGCGAAAGTAGGACACCGCCAGGCACTTAATACCCGACCCCCGCACGCTCCGCGTCGCGGGGGTTTCCTTTTTTGGTGCAGTGCACTGTCGGTCAATAGCGGCACTTCCGCAGCCAGCCCTGCCCCCGTGCCTCCTTCTAGAACGAGTCTACGTGACCGCGATACGATCCCGTCGCCCGCAACCTTGAGGGGCGGGTTCGGTTCGTCTACGTTTCGTATTAGGGGCAGGTTTTTTACATCCAGCTTGCAGAAGGAGGTGAGGCGCTCGATCCCGAGCCTGCGCTGCAGGCTCCCAACCGGACCCGTCGCGGTGCCTCATTCCCGAATCGGCACCCCCCGGGGTTCGGAGTGCAATCCATGACCGAATAGGAGGCCGTCCGATGTTCGAATTCGAACAAGACATCGTCAATACCCTACTCACCGAAGATGGCAATTTCCGGCGACTTTACGACAAACACCACGCCCTGAAGGAGCGTGTATCGCACGCGAACGCCGGTGAGGAACCGCTTGACGACCTCAGTCTTGAGACGCTGAAGAAACAGAAGTTGATGCTCAAGGACCAGATGGCCATGATGATCGAGCAGTACAGGCGCACCCACCCCACGGTGAGTCACTGAGGAGGACTTACATCGCGTCGCCGTGTCGGTACTCTCAGTGCACTGCTGCGAGTACCGGCGCGGCGAACTTGATACCGATGAGCAGCAGCATCCCCGCCAGCACCGGCCGGACGACAGTGTCCGGCAGCCTGATGCCAAGATGGCTCCCGAGATAGATCCCGGGGAGCGAACCCACCAATAGACTTGCCAGCATCGCGTAATCTACAGATCCGAGGTGCGCGTGGCCTATGCCCGCGACCGCTGTCAGCGGCACCGCGTGCGCCAGGTCGGTTCCGACTATGCGTTTGGAGTCCCAGTACGGGTTGAGGAAAAACAGCATCACCGTGCCCAGGGCGCCGGCGCCGACGGAGGACATGGTCACCAGGACACCCAGCATGAGCCCGCAGATCACGGTTGCGGGCACCTTGGTCTGCCGGTAGACGGCACGGACGGGCGCCATTCGGTCGGCCTGCGCGAATTGGAGGATCCGGCCGCGGAAGATGATCGCGAGCGACGTCAGGATGAGCGCGACGCCAAGCGAGGAGGTGATCGCTCCCTGGTAATCGACACCGCGCGATTGCAGTACCTTCAGGACGTATACGGTGAGCAGTGCCGCCGGCATGCTCCCGGTCAGCATGAGTCCCACGGTGCGCCAGTCGACCGTGCCCTTGTTGTTGTGCACCCAGATACCGCCGCCCTTGGTGATAGCGGCGTAGAGCAGGTCGGTGCCGACGGCCAGCGACGGCTTGACCCCGAAGAAAAGGACCAGGATCGGCGTCATCAGGGAGCCCCCCCCCCCCCCGGTCATCCCGACGACAAATCCCACCAAGAAACCGGCTACGGTGAAGGCGATATCCAAAAGGTCTGCTCCGAGCGGACTGGGCGAGGCTCAAATGTACCTAGCTGAACCGTATAGTTACCAAGAATAAAAATTTCTATACTTAGACTGTCCGGCAATTAAGGAACGGATGGTCGCATGAAACTTCAGCAGCTTCGGTACATCTGGGAGGTCGCCCGGCGGGAACTGAACGTGTCCGCCACCGCGGAGGGCCTTTACACATCCCAGCCGGGCATCAGCAAGCAGATCCGCCTGCTAGAGGAGGAACTCGGCCTGCAGATCTTCGTGCGCAATGGCAAGCACTTCGTGGATGTCACGCCGGCCGGCCGCGCCATCATCGATGCCGCCGGGCGGATTCTGGCCGAGTCCGAGAACATCAAGCGCGTCGCCGCCGAGTTCACCGACCGCGAGCACGGCAGTCTTTCCGTCGCCACGACCCATACGCAGGCCCGTTACGCCCTGCCGCCGGTGATCAAGCGGTTCATCGAGAAATACCCGGGCGTCAGCCTGCACATGCACCAGGGTACGCCCCTGCAGATCTCCGAACTGGCCGCCAATCGAACCGTCGACTTCGCCATCGCCACCGAGGCGCTGGAGCTGTTCAGCGACCTCATCATGCTGCCGTGTTACCGGTGGAACCGTAGCGTCATAGTGCCGCAGGGCCATCCGCTGGCCGCTGTATCCAAGCTGACACTCGCGGAGGTCGCGAAGTATCCCATCGTGACCTATGTGTTCGGCTTCACGGGCCGTTCCCAACTCGATCAGGCCTTCGGTGCGCAGGGACTGCAGCCCAAGGTGGTCTTCACGGCAACGGATGCCGATGTCATCAAGACCTACGTGAAGCTGGGGCTGGGTGTAGGCATAGTCGCCAGTATGGCTTACGAGCCGGCGATCGACACAGAACTCGTCGCCCTCGATGCCGGTCATCTGTTCGAACCCAGCGTGACGAAGATCGGATTCCGCCGTGGCACGTTGCTGCGGGCGTACATGTACGACTTCATCGAGCTGTTCGCCCCGCATCTCACGCGGGAGCGGGTCGACGGGGCGTGTGCGGCGAAATCCAAGGAGGAAGTCGAAAGCCTGTTCGAGCGCGTGCGGTTGCCTGAACACTGATGCGGCACCGTGGCCGCGTTGCGGCGGTCGGACCGTCGCCGCTACAGTAGGTCCAGGCTCGGATCCCGGCTCAACAGCTCCTTGGCCTCGTCCTGCTCCGCAAGCCGTCGGTTCAGGACTTCCTTCGCGAACTGAAAAAAGATGGTGTAAATCCGCTCCGCGCCGTCATCGTCGCGCACGATGAAAAACGGCGCCACGTCGATCCCGTGCTTGGCGGCCAGCAGCATCCCGCTACTCTCCGGGTCGCGCTCGTCCGCGATCGCCACCGTATCGATACGCTCCAGCTGACCGGACTCCCGCAGACGCTGCTCGACCTCTGCGCACTTGCGGCATGGGCTGCCGTCGGCCTTGATCTTCTTGACGAAGGTGATGTGCATGGAAGGGGATCCTACTCCGCGGGCTCCAATTGCGAAACGCCGCGCGGCCTACGGTTTGGTCCGATTGCCGGCATGCAGGCCGCACTCCTTCTTGGTCTCCTCTTCCCACCACCAGCGACCCGCGCGCTCGTGCTGATTTGGCAGGACGGCACGGGTGCAGGGTTCACAACCGATGCTGACGTACCCGCGCGCATGCAGCTCGTTGTACGGAACCTCGTAATCCCGGATGTATTCCCAGACCTGCGCGGAGGTCCAGTGGGCCAGCGGGTTGAACTTCAATAGCGGCTTCTCGTCCGTACCGAAGGACTTGTCCTCCTCGATGACCTCGATTGCAAGGCGGGTGCCCGGGCTCTGATCGCGGCGCTGTCCGGTGATCCACGCGTCCAGCGTCGCGAGCTTGCGTCGCAGGGGCATAACCTTGCGGATCCCGCAGCATTCATGGTGGCCATCGACGAAAAAGCTGTACATCCCTTTCTCGCGCACCAGTTTCTCGACCGCGGCATGGTCCGGAAACATTGCCTCGAAGCGGATATCGTAGCGTTCCCGAACGAGTTCCAGGAACTTGTAGGTCTCCGGATGCAACCGACCGGTGTCCAGCGAGAACACCTGCACGCCCGGCCTGATACGGCTGGCCATGTCGATCAGGACAATGTCGTCGGCGCCGCTGAATGAAATGGCGATGTTCTCCACGTTTTCCAGCGCTAGGCGCAGGATCTCCCGGGGATGCTTGGCGGCATACTCGGATGCCAGTCTTGCCACGTCGGCGCGCGCAATCGCCATAAGCTGTCAGGGTTCTAGGGGTTGAGGGTGGAGTGCGGGGCCGGTGGCAGCCCGCGGGACCTCGAATTGTAATGGAATCGCCCTGAGCCCGGAACGGCGCGCCTGTGCGCTCGGCTGCAGGATGGGCCGATCGGCCCATCCGGGCGTCTGTCAGGGCTGCCGGTTCAGCAGCTCGGCCGGCAGATAGGTTCCGTGCGCAGACAGATCGGTCAGTCGCAGGGAATCCGGGCTGAGGCGCTCTATGATCAGGTGCAGACGCGAGATGTCCCGGAGGGTGGGACTGACCACGATATTGCAAATGGTGTCGCGGCCGATGATGTTGCGTCCGTTCTGCAGCACGTGCGACGTTCCGTTTTCGTCGATGAGCGTGAGTTCGTCGGCCGCCACGATGCGAAATCCGTGGCGCGATAGCATCAGCTCGATCACCTGACCCCGCTCCACGTCTATCACGACCACCTCGCCTTTCGGCAGGCGGGCGAAGGCGCTCTTCTTCGATGTCATCGGCGAACTGTTGCCGTGGGAGTGCAGCATCACGGCCTCGCGGATCGCCGCCTCCGCCGGCGGCGTCTCGGGTTCAGGCTGCGAAACGGCCTTGGTCAGATCGTCGGTCCGAAGATCGAGCATCGGCTCCCTGCCGAGGCCGTGTTTCGTCCCCTCCTGCTTCGAGGCGCAGACGTGCTTGATAACCTCCTGGCGCGCAGCCAGGTATTGCATGTACTTCGCAAGCGCGACCTGCTGCAGCTCCTCGTATTCCTGGTCCCGCTCGCGCAGCGCGCTGAGGATGTCTCGCCAGCCGTGGTCGGCGGAGAACGATTCCATATCCATGCTGCGCAGGGCATGGCCTATCATGCCCGGCGTGCGCATGGCGGTGGACAGCAGCTCCACGAGTTGCTGCTCCATGGATTTCAGGGCGTGGGCCTCGCGGATGAGGTCGTCGACGGGCTGCAGCATCAGCTCGAGGAACTGACGGGCCGGCACATCCGTCCTGCCGGCGAGACTGAATTCGAATTCGGCCAGGCTGTTGAACGACACGCGCTGGCCGCCCAGCTCGATGGTGAGGGGACGCGAGAAAAGCCGATTGAGCATGGTCGCGAAACTGTCCGGTTGCGTCCCCGAGGACCCGTATTTTGTAGGCGTATTTGGGCTCATTGCCCAGCAAGTATAGTTGCCCAGACTTCGCGGCTTGAAGTTTACACCGTCACAAATCACGAACCCAGTGTCAAGCTTTTGGCGGCCCGCTGGCCGCGCTCCGAGCGGCCAACGGGCATGATCCCCTGACCGTGCCGCCCGACCTTGGCGCCCCAGGGCGATTATTCCGTCAATGTCGCGCACGCTCCCGCGAGGTCCGCGCCTGCCGCTTGGAGCTGCGAGAGGCAGGCGCTGCGCTCTGACCGTGGCAGCTTTCCGAGACTCGCCGCCCGATCGTAGAAGCGGGAGAGGTCGTCGCCGGAGAGTGCCAGCAGGGCGCGGAAGGCCGGCACGGCGCCGCGGTAGGTGGCCACCGCGTTGAACTTGGCGTTGTTGAGGTCGCCGTAGGCCCAGCTGTCGTAGGAGCGGTCGCCATGCCAGCGCCGCCGCAGCTCCGTGTAGCGGGCTCGGAATCGGTCGTGCGCGGCCTGCTTGCCCTCGCGCTTGGCGGCCTCGGCGACGGGGGAGCTGTACAGCGACTCGAGCTCCCTGCGGATATCGAGGATCAGGCGCACGAACTCCTTTTCGCGCTCCTCCTCCCTTCGCAACCGCTCGGCCTCATCGGGTGCGACGTGCGCCGCGAGCCAGCGCTCGAGGCCGACCTCGGCGACCGTCTCGGCAAACGCCTCGTTGAAGGCGGTGTCGCCTTTCACGTAGAGGCGCTGATGCGCGAGCTCGTGAAACAGGAATTTGGCCAGCTGGGCCTCGTCCCAGTCGAGCATGGTGTTGAGCACCGGGTCGTCGAACCAGCCGAGGGTCGAGTAGGCGGCAACACCGCCCACGTAAACGTCCGTGCCGCGGGCCTGCAGGCGCGCCGCATGCCGCCGCGCCATGCGTTCGCTGAAGTAACCGCGATAGTCGAGGCAGCCGATCACCAGAAAGCACGAACGCACCGGCGCGAACGACAGCGCCGGCGCGGCGAACACGTTGTAGATGACGAAGCGACGTTGCAGATCAGCGTAGCTGCGATAGCTGCCGTTGTCGGGGAGGCCGAGAGAGCTCACGGCGAACTCCCGCATCTGCTGCAGACGCCTGAGCCGCGCACGGCGCTCGACGGATTCGCCCGGGTCCTCCGCCGCCGCCTCGATCGGGCGCCGCTTCGCCAGTACTTCGATTTGACCGGTGACGGACTGGGCGTAATAGCTCAAGGTGCCGCAGGCCTGCAGTCCAAGGCAGGCGCTGAACAAGAACGCGGCGCGCCAGAGGCGCTGGCGAAGGCGTTTCGTGGCCGAGAAATGCCATCCCGGTATCATCGTCCCGCATAGTAAATTAGTATCATGAACTCATTATCGACGAATTTGCATGCATACCACTCTCATCGATTGCGCGACGCTGCATGGCTCACTCGGACGCCCGGATTGGATAGTCGTGGATTGCCGGTTCGATCTGGCCGACACGACCGCGGGTCGTCGGGCGTACCTCGAGGCGCACATTCCTGGCGCACGGTATGCCGATCTGGAGCGGGACCTGAGCGGGCCGAGGCGCACCGGCGCCGGGCGACATCCGCTGCCGGCTCCGGATCGGATGCGGGAAGTTTTCGGGCGTCTCGGGATCGGGCGAGGCGCACAAGTCGTCGCCTACGATGCCGCTGGCGGCATGCTGGCGGCCGCAAGGTTCTGGTGGATGCTGCGCTACATGGGGCACGATGCGGTGGCGGTGCTGGATGGCGGCTGGCCCGCCTGGCTGGCGGCCGGGTATGCCTCGGAGGCCGGCGAGCAGCGCATCGAGCCTGTCCGTTTCGAGGGCGAGCCGCGGTGCGAGCGGGTCGTGCCGATTGAAGCCGTACTGCACGCAAGGCCGCTCATTGATGCGCGCGATCCCGCCCGCTACCGCGGCGAGGTCGAGCCCATCGATCCGGTCGCCGGTCATATTCCCGGTGCCGCGAATCATTTCTGCAAGAACAACCTCGAC
>CAZTPK010000083.1:0-7333 GCA_964614765.1 uncultured Gammaproteobacteria bacterium | reverse complement strand
CGATACGGCTGTCGCGCCAGGTCCCGCCCGGTCAGTCCGTGTACAGCGGGAACGCCTTGCAGAGCTCGGCGACCTTGCCGCGGGTCGCGTCGACCACGGACTCGTTGCCCATGTTGTCGATGATGTCGCAGATCCAGCCGGCGACGGTCCTGGCCTCGTTCTCCTTGAAGCCCCGGCTGGTGCAGGCGGGAGTACCGACGCGAATGCCGGAGGTGACGAACGGCGACTGCGGATCGTTCGGCACCGCGTTCTTGTTGACGGTGATGTGGGCGCGACCGAGCGCCGCATCGAGGTCCTTGCCGGTGATCTTGCGCGAGATGAGGTCGACCAGCATCAGGTGATTGTCCGTGCCGCCGGAGACGATGTTCACCCCGCGTTCCATGAAGGTCTTTGCCATCGTCTGGGCGTTCTTCCTGACCTGCTCCTGGTAGACCTTGAACTCCGGCTGCATGGCCTCCTTGAAGGCCACCGCCTTGGCGGCGATGACGTGCATGAGCGGGCCGCCCTGGATGCCCGGGAACACCGCGGCATTGAGCTTCTTCTCGATCTCCTCGTTCCTGCGCGCGAGGATCAGGCCCGAACGCGGGCCGCGCAGGGTCTTGTGCGTGGTGGTGGTCACCACGTCGGCATACTGCATCGGACTCGGGTACAGGCCCGTGGCCACGAGGCCGGCGACGTGCGCGATGTCAGCGACCAGATAGGCGCCGACCTTGTCGGCGATCTCGCGGAAGCGCTTCCAGTCGAGGATGCGGGAGTAGGCGGAGAAGCCGGTCATGATCATCCTCGGCTTGTGCTCCAGCGCCAGCTTCTCCGCGGCGTCGTAGTCGATCTCGCCGGTGGCGGCATTCAGCCCGTACTGCACGGCGTTGTAGGTCTTGCCGGAAAAATTGACCTTCGCGCCGTGGGTCAGGTGCCCGCCGTGGGCGAGGCTCATGCCCATCACGGTGTCGCCGGGGTTCAGCAGCGCCAGGTAGACCGCACCGTTGGCCTGCGAACCGGAGTGCGGCTGCACGTTCGCGTAATCCGCCCCGAAGAGCTGCTTGGCCCGGTCGATCGCCAGCTGCTCGACGACGTCGACGTATTCGCAGCCGCCGTAGTACCGCTTGCCCGGGTAGCCCTCGGCGTACTTGTTGGTGAGCACGCTGCCCTGGGCCTCGAGCACGCGCGGGGTGACGTGATTCTCGGAGGCGATCAGCTCGATGTGCTCCTCCTGCCGGCGCGCCTCGTTCTGCAGCGCTGTCCAAAGTTCGTCGTCAAAGCCCGCAATCTTCATCTTTCTGCTGAACATTTGTTTCTTCCTCGCGCCAGGCGAGACCCGGAGGCTCCGCGGCGGCTGTTTTTCGTGGTTAGGACCAGGGAAGCTCTGCAAAAGGCGGAGCTTCCTGCGGTGCACGCATGCACCGCCATCTTCGATGGCCGCAGGCCAACGAAGACGCAGGCCGGCAAGAATCACCCTTCTCGCCGACCGTGCTCGGAGAAGTCCAGGATGGACTCGCTCAGAGCTTCCCTAGGGGCGCAACGATGCTGGTTTCAGCGCGCCCTCCGGGTCGGAGTGGTGGCGACCGCCGCTGGTGATCAGTCGTCCGGACGCCGCCCGTTCAAAGCCGGCGTAGATTAGCAAATCTCCCCCTCGTCTGCACGGCCGAACGGGACCCTTGCACAGCCATTGTTCGCCTCGACGCCCGCCGCGCAAGCGGGCGGGATCAAAGCCCTTTCCGCTGCGCGCCCGGGGTCAAGGATCGCCCCCGGCGGCCGCTAACCTCGGCAGCCATGCAACGCCAGCAGAGCGCCCCGAACCGCCCACCGCGTCCTCGCTCCAGCGAGGAGCGCTTCGTAGCCATCAACCGCGAGCGGCTTCGGCGGATCCGCGAGGCGCTCACACCGCGCCAGCGCGACTTCCTGGAGCTGCTGCCGCTGCTTTTCCACAGCAACCACCCGCTCCTGCCGGGATACGTCAACCAGACCACCCCCTGCGGCGTCCGCGACTACACGCCGACCCAGGAGACCCTCACGGCCGCCCAGCGCGTCACCCGCTCCTACAGTCACGAGCGCCGGATCCTTCCGCGACTGGACATCATGGGCCTGTACATGATGGGCTCCTGCGGGACCATCGCCTACACGCCGGGCAGCGACTTCGACATCTGGCTTTGCCATACGCCGGGGTTGGAGGAATCCGCGGTGGCCGATCTGCGCCTGAAGGCCGCGCGCATCGAGGAGGCCGCCAAGGACCTGAACCTCGACGTCCATTTCTTCGTCTTCGATCCGGAGAGCTTCCGGCGCGGCGAGCTCTCCTCGCTGTCCGCGGAGAGCAGCGGCAGCTCGCAGCACTATCTGCTGCTCGACGAGTTCTACCGCTCCGCCGTGGTGCTGGCCGGTCTCTATCCCCTGTGGTGGCGGGTCCCGCCGGAACAGGAGCGCGAGTACTCCACGGCCGCAAGGACACTGGTGCAGGGGCGTTTCATCGGTCAGCACGACTACATCGATTTCGGCGGGCTGGAGCGCGTGCCGGCGGAGGAGTTCTTCGGCGCCGCGGTCTGGCACATCTACAAGTCGATCAACTCGCCGTACAAGTCGGTGCTCAAGCTCATCCTCATCGAGGCCTACGCGCAGGAATATCCGGACATCGACCTGTTGGCCCTGCACTACAAGCGCCTGGTCTACGACGGGGAGACCAATCTGAATGCGATCGACCCCTATCTGCTGATGTACCGCAAGGTCGAGGACTATCTCACCCGGCGCGGCGACACGGCGCGACTGCACCTGTTCCGCCGATGCTTCTATTTCAAGGTGGAGGAGCGGCTGACGGCGCGAACCGCGCGCGGCGAGGAGAGCTGGCGACGCGAGGTACTGCGCGAGCTGGTCGGCTCGTGGGGCTGGGACACGGCTCACCTCGCATTGCTGGACTCGCGCGATCAGTGGAAGGTGCCGGTGGTGCTCGAACAGCGCCGCGATCTCATCGCCGCGCTGACGCAAAGCTACCGCCTGCTGTCCCAGTTCGGCCGCGAGCAGGCGGACTCCGCGCGCATCAGCCAGCGCGACCTGCACGTGCTCGGGCGAAAGCTGTACTCGGCGTTCGAACGCAAGGCCGGCAAGATCGAGATCGTGAACCGCGGCATCGCACCCGACATCGCCGAGCAGCGTCTGTCCATACATCTGCTCGGCGATGCCGCCACGGAGCCGAACTGGTTGCTGTTCACCGATGCCGTCCTGCCCGAGGACATTGGCCAGCACACCGCCGTCCGGCGATCCAACAGCATCGTCGACGTGCTTGCCTGGTGCCATTTCAACCGCATCATCGCCGGTGAGACCCAGATCACCGCCTATGCCGGCGCACAACCCTACTCGGCGCGCGAACTCCGGTCGATCCTCGGCGCCCTGGAGGGCACCTTTCCCGGCGGCCTGCTCGGCAGCTCCGATTGCACCGACCTGACGCGGGCGCCGCAGCTGCTGCGGGCGGCGCTGTTCGTGAACGTCGGGCTCGAGCATCGCCCCGGCCCCGCGCGCAGCGCCGACATGATCGCCAGCAGTCGCACCGACCCGTTGAGCTTCGGTGGCATGCACCACAATCTTAGCGAGTGCTTCGATCTGGTGCTGATGACGAGCTGGGAGGAGGTGTTCAGTTTCCACTACCGGGGACTGGATGGCCTGCTGCAGTGCCTTTGCGAGTATCTGCGCCTGCGCGCCAACGCGGGCTCCGCGACGGTACCGGAAACCTTCACCACCCACTGCTTCTCGCCGGGCCATGGCGCCAACATCAGTCAGCGCTTCCACGAGCTCTTCGACGATATCTCCAGGAGCGTGCAGGAAACCGCCGGGCACTGGCGCTACATACTCGAGGCCGCCGACCACTACTACGCGATCGTGCGCGACGACGGCGGCATCCGCTTCGAGCGCATCGGCAATCATGCCGGTCTGATCGCATTCCTCGGAAGGCCGGTGCCGCGCTACACGCACACCCGCTTCGATCGCTACGCGCTGCGCAACGAGCCGCTGCCCCGCCTGTACGAGCAGAACCGCCAGGACGCCATTCAGACCTTCTACCGGGTTCTCGGCAGGGAAGTCGAGCTGTTCGTGATCGACGAGCGCGGCAGCCTGTTCACGCAGACCCTGACGTTCCACAACCAGCACGTGCTGCTGGACCAGCTCGCCCGCTTCTTCCGCAGCACCTCGCAGCGCATGACCCTCGGATCGAACGCGAACGGCGAGTCCCGGCGGATAGGCTTCGAGTTCCGCCACCTCGCCGGCGGCGCCCGGCGCGAGTTCACGATCGAGCCGGTCAGCTACAACCCCGACCTCGGGCGGCAGTACCTGCAGATCAAGGTGCTGTTGGAGACCGGCGAGGACTCCTCGCATCGGTACACGGTGATCTGCGACGGCCGGGAGTTCTCCTCCCTGGCGCATGGCGCCGATCTGTTCCGGGTGGTCGCAAGGCACGTGCTGTCGGTCCGGACGACCGGATCGGCGTATCCCATCTACATCACCGACATCGACCTCTCCGGCGTGCAACTGCCCGGCGAAAGCGACCAGACGGTGCGGCTGCTCGAGCAGAAGCGGCTGATCGAGGAGCGGCTGAATCGCGCCCTCGCCGACCTCGCCGCGACCGGCTGAGCCCGCCGCGCCCTCCCACGGGGCCGCCGGCATCGGGTTAGAATGGGCCGCGGCCATCCCTGCTCCAGAACCCGATCACATGACGATTTCCGACGAGCTTGCGCAGCGCCTGCTGCACGTCATCGCGCGCATCGACGCGCTGCTCCCGGAGGCGCCGGCGACCGATGTCGACTGGAGCGCCCCGGCCTACCTGTGGCGCCGGCAGGCATACAGGGGATACCTGCGCCCGGTCCGCGCCGCGGGCAAGGCGCGACTCGATGATCTGCTGTGCATCGACGAGCAGCGACGCCAGATCGACCTGAATACGCGCCAGTTCCTCGCGGGCCTGCCGGCGAACAACGTCCTGCTCTGGGGTCCGCGCGGAACCGGCAAGTCCTCCCTCATCAAGGCGCTGCTGAACACCTATTGCGATCGCGGACTGCGCCTGGTCGAGATCGAGCGCGACCACCTGACCGACATCCCGGCGATCCTGGATTGCATCGAAGGCCGCCCGGAGAGATTCATCCTCTACTGCGACGACCTTTCCTTCGAGGCCCGCGACTCCGGCTACAAGGCGCTGAAGGTGCTGCTCGACGGCTCGGTGCACGCCCCGCCGGAGAACGTCCTCGTCTACGCGACCTCCAACCGGCGTCACCTGCTGCCGGAACGCGCCGCCGACAATCTCGACGCGCAGTTCATCGAAGGTGAGCTGCACCATTCCGAGGCGGTCGAGGAGAAGATCTCGCTGTCCGAGCGCTTCGGCGTGTGGCTGGCGTTCCACCCCTTCAGCCAGGAGGAGTATCTGCGCATCGTCGCGCACTGGCTGGAGCGGCGCGGGGGCGACGACGCCGGACGCCGCAGCGCCGAGCGCGAGGCGCTGCAATGGGCGCTGCTGCACGGATCGCGCAGCGGGCGTTCCGCCTGGCAGTTTGCGAAGGACTGGGCGGGCCGAACATCACTGTCACAGGTCCGGAACCCGGAGAGCTGATCGTGCGTGAGGGGCCGAGCAACGAGGAGCTGGCGCGCGTGCGCCGCGACGCCGAACTGGTCTACGGGCGCGAGGAGATCGAGGCGTCGCTGGACCGCATGGCGGGCGCGATCACGGCGCGTCTCGGCGACCGCGACCCCATATTGCTGGCGGTGATGATCGGCGGCATGGTCCCGCTCGGCGCCCTGCTGCCGCGGCTGCAGTTCCCGCTGCAGGTCGACTACCTTCATGCCACGCGCTATCAGGGCGGCACGCGCGGCGGCCGTCTGGCCTGGCTACGCAAGCCCGGCTTGAGCCTGAAAGACCGCTCCGTGCTCGTCGTCGACGACGTGCTCGATCACGGCATCACGCTGGCGGCCATCGTCGAGGAATGCCGCGACGCCGGGGCGCGCGAGGTGCTGACGGCCGTGCTGATCTCCAAGCGCCTTGCGCTGCGCGCCGGGTTACAGGCGGCGGATTTCGCGGCCCTGGAGACCGACGACAGATATCTCTTCGGCTGGGGCATGGATTACCACGGCTATCTGCGCAACGGCGACGGCATCTACGCCGCGAGGACAACGGCTTGATCGGCATCATCGCCGGCACCGGCCTGGAGGAGATCGAGGGACTGCGGGAACCGCGCGAGCTGCCCATCCTCACGCCGTACGGATCGCCGTCGGCGCCGATCTGCGCCGGCGAGCTGACCGGCGTGCCGGTGGCGTTTCTCGCCCGTCACGGTCGCGGCCACACGCTGCCTCCGCATCGAATCAACTACCGCGCCAATCTCTTCGCGTTGAAGGCGGCGGGAGTCACCCGCGTCGTCGCCGTCGCGGCCGTCGGCGGCATCACCGCCGCCATGCGCCCGGGCCGTCTCGTCTTTCCCTCCCAGATCATCGACTACACCTGGGGCCGGGACCACACCTATGCCGACGGCGGCGGCGGCCCCGTCCTGCACGTCGACTTCACCGATCCGTACTGCGAGCGGACCCGGGAGGTGCTCATCGATGCGGCGATCACGGCCGGCATCGATGCCGCCGTTGACGGGGTCTACGGCGCCACCCAGGGACCGCGCCTGGAGACCGCGGCGGAGATAGCGCGAATGGAGCGCGACGGCTGCGACATCGTCGGCATGACCGGCATGCCGGAGACGGCGCTGGCGCGCGAACTCGGTATCGGCTACGCCTGCTGCGCGGTCGTCGCGAACTGGGCGGCAGGCCGCGGTTCCGGTCCCATCACCATGGAGGCGATGACGGCCGCACTCGACGGTGGCATGGCCGACGTCATGCGACTGCTGCGCCGAGCGCTGCCGTCCCTGCACGCGCTGCCGTGATCGCGCCCCGCGGCCGCAGCGTCAGTCCGCGGAATCCCGCACGCGCGTCACCTGGACCAGCAGGCCGCAATGCGGGTTGTCGACATAGTGCAGCTCACCGATCCTGATGGCGCGGCGCGCGCGGATCACGGTCACGGTGCGATCGCGGCGACACGCGAGATCGGCGCTGAAAGCGAGCTGCTGACTGACCCGCAGCATCGCATGCCCGCGCACGCCGGATTCCTCGATGCCCTCGGGATCGCCAATGCGCAACGGGCGGGATTGCGCGGCGTTCTGCCGCCAGCCGGTGAGCAGCACGGTGCGGTACTTCCCCGAACGGTCGAGCCGGCGCGCAGAGTCTTCGAGCAGCATCGCCCCCCGGGGCAGCGGCGGCGGCTCGATTGCGCCGGGCGCGGCGGTCAGGTCGGCTGCCATCGGCGGCCCGCTCGCCCCGGGGGCCGGGACGGCCG